>DAIDTV010000105.1 GCA_027457005.1 Chloroflexota bacterium | reverse complement strand
GTGGCCAGGCCTACGACCGTGTCCGCGGCGCCGTAGTAGAGGTCCAGCCGGTCGGCGGCGGGATCGACCAGCGCACCAGAAGGGAACACGACCTGCGGCACGTCTCCCGAGCGCTCGTACGGCGCCTGGGGCCCGAAGACCCACTCATCGCTGCGCCGCAGGACCACCGTCGGATCGTCCAGGTCGAGCAGCGCGAGCCCCATCCGGTAGATCGGTCCGGCAGCCGTCGCGTGGACGCCGTGGTAGAGGATCAGCCAGCCCTCCGCCGTCTCGATCGGGGGCGGTCCGAGCCCGATCTTCCCGGCGTCCCACCACGCCCCGTCCCGGGCCTCGAGGAGCAGGCGATGGTCGGCCCAGTGGCGCAGGTCCGGCGAGAACGAGAGCCACATGTGCGCTCCGCCGCGGACCGGCGAGGGGCGATGGATCATGGCCCAGCGGCCGCCGATGCGGCGCGGAAAGAGCGCCGCGTCCTTGTCCTCGGGCGTCATGACGGGTCCGATCCGGTCGACCTCGCGGAAATCGCGGGTGGTGGCGAGGGCCACCAGGGGACCCCGGCTGCTGTACGCCGTGTAGGCGATGGTCCACGTCTCCTCGGCGGCGAGCCAGGTGAGGCGGGGGTCCTCGCACCCCCAGACTTCCTCGGGCGCCCGGTCCGGCTCCGACCGGAGGAGCGGTGCCGCGTCGAACCGCCAGCCGGTCACGCCGTCCGCGCTGCGGGCTACGTGGAGCTGCGAGATTCCGCGCATGTCCTCCACGCGGACCAGCAGCAGCGCCTCCCCGTCGACCCGGGCGGCGCCGGGGTTGAACACGGCGTTGGCGGGATACGGCACGTCGGCCGCCGACAGGATTGGGTTGGCCGGGCTGCGAGTGAACAGCGGCTCGCGGCCGCTCACCACGAGGCCCTCGCCGGGATCGGGCCCAGGCGGGGCGGACGGCGGGGATCGGCGCGCCTGGGACGCGAGGCCGGCACGGGCGGCGGTGCCGGCGCTGTCTCCGGCCGCGCCAGGTCCCGCAGGGCTCGCGTCCGCTCGACGGCCGTCAGCCACATCAGCGTCGATTCCGCGCCCTGGTTCGCGTTCACCCCGCCAGGGGTCAGGCCGTCGTGGCACCCTCCCCGCTCGGAATCCGCCACCGGCACCCCCACATCGTTGTCCCCGAGGAACCAGGCGTAGGCCCGCTCGGCGGCCTCGCGGTACCGCTCGCGGCCGGTGGTGCGGTAGGCGGCGTCGGCCGCCAGGAGCAGCGACGTCGTCTCGATCGGCTGCTGGTCGAAGCGGGCACGGGCGCCGTCGCGCGGCCACCAGCCGTGGCATCCCACCGGCGAGATGCGGCCGTCGGGCAGGGTCTGGACGGCCAGCAGCCAGTCCAGCACCCGGAGCCCGGTCCGGGCCGCGTCGGCATCGCCCAGTCGCGACCCGGCGATGATCAGCGCCTGCGCCGGCAACCCGTTCTCGTAGGTCAGCGAGATCTCCGGCCAGGGCCACTCCCGGACGTACCCCCTCGCCTCGAAGGAGCGCCGCAGGCTGGCGGTGAGCCGGCGGTACGCCGCGGGCAGCGAGCTGCCGATGCCTCCGCCCCGTGTTGCGGCGTCGCAGCCCAGCATCGCCGAGGCTCGGGCGCGGATCGCGGTGAGTTCCAGCGCCGCCGGAAGGGCGCGGCCGAACAGCGTGCGCGCCTCCTGGCGCATCGCGGGCTCCCCGGCCCGCCGGATCGTCTCGCCCAGGGCGAACACCAGGCGCCCGTGCGCGTCCTCCGAACCGACCTCGTCGACCCACGATCCATCGGCGCGCCGCAGGTTCCTGGCCCGCCCCTGGCCGGCGTCCAGCGCCTCGGCGAGGAACAGCAGGGAACCGCGCGCGGTGGATGCCACGGCGTCCCAGCCCACGACCCGCGACTGGAGCAGGTCCACCACCAGGGCGCGCGCGACGTCGTCCGTGCAGTAGCCGTGGGCCGGGTCGGGCCTGGCGCCGCGGGCGTGCTGGAGGATCCCGAACTCGCCCGTGAGCGCCTCGAGGTGTTCGCGCTGAACAGGGTGCACAGGCTGGACGGGGTACGCGACCTGCGCGGGGGGGTCCGCTCCGGTGTCAGGCATCCAGCACCCCCGACGGGACCGCGTGCAGCAGCGCGTGGGGGAGCCGTCCGGCGTCCAGGTCGGCCCCGGCGAGGAGACTGGATCGGGCGACCCGGTCGAACAGCCCGCGGTAGGCCGTGCCGACCTCGGACCACACCATGTGACGCCCGAAGTGGTGGGCCCGGGCGCCCATCCGCTCGCGGCGAAGCGGATCGGCGAGCAGTTCCACGAGCGCACCGGCGAGCGCCGGTGGGGATGCGGGCGGAACCAGGATGCCGCGCTCGTCCGCCAGCAGATCGACGGCGTACTCGTACGCGGTCGACACGACCGCCTTGCCTGCGCCGACCGCATACGAGAGCGTGCCCGAGACGATCTGCTCGAGGTTCGGGTACGGCGTGACGAACACGTCGGCGGCCTGCAGCCAGCGCCCGAGCTCGGCCTGCGTCACGAACCGGTTCTCGAACCGGACGTGGTCGGCCACGCCCAGCTCGGCCGCGCGCGCCACCAGGCCATCGCGGTACGCCTCGCCCTCCCGTCGCAGGAGCTCCGGGTGGGTGGCTCCCAGGATCACGTACAGCGCGTTCGGGACGGCCTCCACCACGGCCGGCATGGCGGCGATGGCGAGCTCGTAGCCCTTGCCCGGCCCGATCAGGCCGAAGCTCAGGATGACGGCACGCCCGCCCAGGCCGAGCCCCGGCTTCACCAAGTCCGGGTCGACGCGTGCCAGATCCGGCACGCCGTGCGGAATCACGCTGATCCGCATCGGGCTGACGCCGTAGACGTGCGCCAGGAGCGTCGCGGCGGCCTGCGACATGACCACCACGCCCTCCACCGCGGCGCACAGGCCGGACAGGATGCGGTGCTGCGAGGGAGTGGGCGTCCGGCGGACCGTGTGCAGGGTGGCCACGGCCGGCATCCGCAGGGCGCGAACGAAATCGAGCACGTACTCGCCGTCGGCGCCGCCCCAGATGCCGTACTCGTGCTGGATGGAGACCAGCTCCACGCCGTCCCGGGCAAGGGCACGGGCCGTCCGCGGGTAGTCCGCCGCGACGTCGCGGCGGATGCGGTGCCGGACCTCCATCGGGTAGATCGTGGGAGCGTCCGGGGGGTGCAGCGCCACGATGCTCATGGTGCCGGTGGCGCGGGCGAGGTCGTGGGCGAAGGAGGCGATCCCGCAGTGGCGCGGCGGATAGGTGGCAACGATGGCCGAGTGGAGGGTCAACGGGTCGCTCCTCTCGTGCAGACCTCGAGGAGGACGAACCCGGGCATTCGGCCTGAGGATTCCCGGGGGCCGGCGGCGCCGGCGGGCACCGTCGCCCGGCCGTCAGTGACCGAGCCGGGCGAGGACGGCGACGAGCGCCGTCCCGGCCTGGGCAAGCTGGATGAGCGGCCCGGCCGAAGCTCGGGCCGCAGGCGGCACGACCAGGGGCAGGCCGCCGAGCGTGTTGGGACGGGCGCAGTCGCGCAGGACGTTGGGGCGGACCTGTGCCGCCCCAACCGCCGCTGCCGTCACCGCAGGGCTATGCCCGGCGGATCTGCGTGGCGCGGGGTCCCTTGGGGTTGGCCTCGATCTCGAAGGTGACCTTCTCGCCGCCGGCCAGCTCGTCGAAGACGAGGGTCGGGGTCAGGCCGTCACGATGGAAGAAGTACTGTTTGCCGTCGTCGCCGGCGATGAAGCCGAAGCCGCGTTCGCCGATCACCCTGGCAATGCTGCCGGTGTTCATGGATGAACCTGTTCTCTTCCCGAACGAAGTGGCAGACGCACGGCCCGTTCGAGAAGGGGCGACCACGCGGAGCGCCGCCGGCAATTGCAGGTGGCCTACCCACGGTACTCCCTCCCGGCCGATCCGGCAATGCGAGGTGGTCTCGGGACGGTCCCGGAGATCCCGGAGGTCCCCTATCGCTGCCGCGAGAGTCCGGTGGGCCCGTCTCCGGTGTCCGACCGACGAGGCGCGCACTCCTCGAGGACGAGACGGGCCGACGCCGCGTCCCCGCGACGCGTGACCAGGACCCGCACGATGACCAGGTCGAGGCCGCCGGCCAGCCGCTCCACCTGGCCGCGCACGGCGCCGGGCGTGCCCCAGGCGCCCACCGCCGACAGGAACGCCGGATCCCATTCGGCTCCGTGCTCCCCGACGCGCCGCAGCTCGTCCGCGAAACCCATGCGCTCGAAGTGGCGCCTGTACGCCGGTGGCGCCAGCGCGTAGCGGCGAACGGCGGCGCCGAGGGTCGCGCGGGCGGCCTCGGGATCAAGGTCGACCGCGGTCCGGATGTACTCGACCAGCGCGGGCACGGGCCGGCCCGCGGCGCCGGCGGCTGCCGTGACCCGTTCGCGCGACCACGCGACCTGCGCGGCGGTGCACCAGTTGAGGGCCACCCCGTCAGCGAGTTCGGCGGATACGCGCAGCATCAGCGGTCCGAGCGCGGCCACGTACAGCGGCAGCTCCGGCGGCAGGAGGGCCCGCAGGTCCGCCAGGTACCGCCGCATCCCGTCGGCCGCGTGCTCCATGCGGCCGCTGCCCACCGCGAGGGTGAACCGCCCCCCGGTACCCTCCCAGGCGCGGCGGGCATGTTCGGCATAGAACGCCGGTGCCTGACCGGACGCGGGCACCGCCGAGATGCCCACCGCGAGGCCGCTGGCAGCGTGCCAGCGCAGGCACCGGTCGAAGGCCGCGGCATCCGCGCCCGACGGTGTCCACGCGGCCGCGTAACCGACCTCCGCGCCGAGCCGGACCAGGTCGAGCTCGTCGCGCTCGGCGAGGCCCTGGTCAGGGTCGACGGCAAAGGCAGCCTGCATGCGTCCCGCAACCTGCATGCGTCGTACGGTACCAGCGCCACGCCCGCGCGTGCCACGCGTCCCGTCGGTTCGAACCGAACGGCACGCGAACTGCTCCGCCCGTCTGCCGTATCTCCCTCGTGGCGGGGGGACAGTAGGGCTGCGCGCAGGCGGGGGCGGAGGCTGCGTCGCGCGGCCCGGGAGGGTGCGTGGCACGGGCTGCTGACGAGGGCGCGGGCGCCATCCTGCCGCGCACCGCGAACGCGAGACGGACGGGGCTCTCGTCCGCAGCGCGTGGACTGGCACTCGCGGTGCTGATCGTCTCGCTTGCCTGCGCCGCCTATGCGTCCCAGGCGCTGCATACCGGCGTTCGTCTCCTCGATCCGCTCGTCGGCGTGGCACTGGTCCTCCTCGCGCTCGGGCTCGTGCACGCGGTCCTGCGCCTGGCCTCGGCGCTCCTCGCACGCCTGTTGGGAATGCTCGCGCGACACCTCCCGGCGCACGCCGTCCGGGCCCTGGGCGCGCTCCTCCCTCCCCTGCGCCTGGCCGGACGGCCGATGACGGCGACCACGCTGGGCGTGGCGCTGCTCATGTGGGGGACGCCGGAGAGCGGACCGCTCGGAGTGGTGCACGGGCTGTACTACTTCGAGATTCCGATCGTGGGCGCCGCGCTGGCCGGGCTGCTGGCCGGGGCCGGCCTGGCCTGGAGCCGCCTCGCCGCCTCGCCGGCACAACGGCGGCGCGTTGCCGTGGCGGCGCTCCTGCCGGGGCTGCTGGTGGGCGGCACGGTCGGCGCATGGGCGGTGCTCCCCGGCCTGGGCGACCCGCTGGTGCGCGAGGACCCTGCCGTCCCCCCGACGATCGCGCCGCTGGACGTGCCGGATCCCTCGCAGCCCGGAACGTACCGCGTGGTGACGGCTTCGTACGGCTCCGGCGCTGATGCCCGCCGGCCGGAGTACGGGGCGGACGCGAC
>DAIDTV010000104.1 GCA_027457005.1 Chloroflexota bacterium | reverse complement strand
CAGGCCATGGGAAGTCTGCCAGAGTCCGGAAGGCGGGAGGAAGATGAGTGCGCCGGCGGTGGTCGACCTGGGCCCCGCCGGGTCGGGCGCCGCAGGCGGGGCGGGCGGACCGGCCGGGGCGGGCACCCCGTGAAGTACGTCGACGAGTTCCGCGACGGACGCCGGGCGAAGACGCTCGTCCGCGAGATCCGCCGGATCACCACGCGGCCCTGGACCATGATGGAGGTCTGCGGCGGGCAGACCCACACCATCGTGAAGCAGGGCATCGACGAGATGCTGCCCGACGGTGTGCGGATGATCCACGGGCCCGGGTGTCCCGTCTGCGTCACGCCGCTCGAACAGGTCGACAAGGCGCTGGCCATCGCGGCCGACCCGAACGTCATCTTCACCAGCTACGGCGACATGCTGCGGGTCCCCGGCTCGGTCACCGACCTGCTCTCGCTCAAGGCCCGCGGCGCGGACGTGCGGATCGTCTACTCACCGCTGGATGCCGTCAGGATCGCGCGCGAGCACCCCGATCGCCAGGTCATCTTCTTCGCGATCGGGTTCGAGACCACCGCGCCCGCGAACGCGATGGCGGTCTGGCAGGCGGCGGAGCAGGGGATCGACAACTTCAGCGTGCTGGTCAGCCACGTGCTGGTCCCGCCGGCGATGGAGGCGATCCTCGACTCGCCGTCCAACCAGGTGCAGTCGTTCCTGGCCGCGGGTCACGTGTGCGCCGTCATGGGCTGGACGGAGTACGAGCCGATCGCGGCGAAGTACCACGTGCCGATCGTGGTGACCGGCTTCGAGCCGCTGGACCTGCTCGAAGGCATGCTGATGGCGATCCGCCAGCTCGAGGAGGGGCGCGCGGAGGTCGAGAACCAGTACGCCCGCGCCGTCCGTCGCGAGGGCAACCGGCTGGCCCAGGAGACCATCTTCCGGGTGTTCGAGATCGGCGACCGGACGTGGCGAGGGATCGGGCAGATCCCGGCCTCCGGGTACCACCTGAAGGAGCGCTTCGCGCGGTTCGACGCCGAGCGGCGGTTCCACGTCGGCGCCATTGCCACCAGGGAGAATCCGGCCTGCATCGCCGGGGAGATTCTCCAGGGGACGAAGACCCCGCTCGACTGCACCGCCTACGGCGTCCTGTGCAATCCGCAGCGTCCGCTGGGCGCCCCGATGGTCTCCGCAGAGGGGACCTGCGCGGCGTTCCACGCCTCGGGCCGGGGGCTCGGCCCGGTTGCGCGGCCGCTCACCGTGCTCGCAGGCGGAGGCATCGCCCCGCGGGATGGCGGGGTCGCGACCGGCGCCCGGGAGACCGCGCGATGACCGGGGCTCCCACCGACCGACAAACCACCGACCGCCCCGCGCTGGATCCACTGGCGGCCACCTGCCCGGCCCCCCTCGCCGAACAGGAGCGCGTGCTGCTCGGTCACGGTTCCGGCGGCCAGCTCTCCGCGGCGCTCATGCGCGACGTCATCGCGCCGGCGCTCGCGGCCGCCTCTCCCGGCGGGCCGCTCAACGACGCCGCCGTGCTCGACGTCGCCGGACAGCGCCTCGCGTTCACCACCGACTCGTTCGTCGTCAGCCCGCTCGCGTTCCCCGGCGGGGACATCGGCGAGCTCGCGGTCAACGGCACGGTCAACGACCTGGCCATGATGGGAGCGCGGCCCCTGGCGATCTCGCTGGCCTACGTGATCGAGGAGGGGCTCCCGTTCGACGAGCTCCGCTCGGTGACCGAATCCGTCGCCCGGGCGGCCACGGCTGCCGGCGTGCACGTGGTCACGGGCGATACCAAGGTGGTCGGTCGCGGGGCTGCGGACCGGCTGTTCGTCAACACGGCCGGCATCGGGGTCGTGCCGGACGGCGTGGCCCTGGGCGCCGACCGCGCCCAGCCCGGCGACGTGGTGCTGCTCTCCGGGTCGATCGGGCTCCATGGCGTGGCGATCATGAGCGTGCGGGAGGGGCTCGAGTTCGAGGTGGAGATCGCGTCGGACACGCAGCCGCTCCACCGGCTCGCGGCGGCGGTGCTCGAGGCGGCCCCGGACGCGCACGTGCTGCGCGATCCGACGCGCGGAGGGCTCGCGTCCGCCGTGAACGAGATCGCGGCGGCGTCGGGGATCGGCATCGAGCTCGACGAGGATGCCATCCCGGTTGCCGGTCCCGTGCGCGCCGCGTGCGAGATGCTCGGCCTGGATCCGCTCCACGTGGCCAACGAGGGCAAGTGCGTCGCGATCGTGCCGGGCGAGCGGGCGGAGGCCGTGCTGGCCGCCATGCGCGCGCTGCCCGAGGGGGAGAAGGCCGCCATCATCGGCCGGGTCGTCGCCGACCACCCGGGCATGGTGACCGTGCGCACCATCGTGGGCTCCGAGCGCATCGTCGACATGCTGGTCGGGGAGCAGTTGCCCCGCATCTGCTGACGCCCCTCCTCCGGCGGCGACGGCGGGCTCCGCCGGCGGCCGTCGCGGCGAGGATTGCTCCTGGAGGGCCGCCCCCGGCCGGTTCGTGGCGGCGCCGGTTCATGGCGGCGCGTTGCACACTTCGAGGATGACCGTACGCATCAGGCGGGCATACGCGGAGCCGGACCCCGACGACGGCAGCCGCGTGCTGGTCGACCGTGTCTGGCCCCGCGGTCGGTCGCGCGAGGCGCTCCGGCTGGCCGGCTGGGAGCGCGAGGTGGCGCCGAGCGACGAGTTGCGCCGCTGGTTCGGCCACGATCCGGATCGCTGGGAGGAGTTCCGGCGCCGGTATCGCGCCGAGCTGGAGGCGCCCGACCCGCAGGCGGCCCTGGGCCGGCTTGCTTCCCTGGCGCGGACCGGCACGCTCACCCTGGTCTACGGCGCGGCCGACGAAGCGCACAACCAGGCGGTCGTGCTGCGCGAGGTGCTCCTGGAGCACGCATAGACGGCGACGGGATGCCCGGGGGGCGACGGGACACCCGGAGGGCGACCGGATGCCCGGGTGGATACGGGATGCCCGGGTGGATACGGGACGCCTGGGTGGATACGGGACGCCTGGGTGGGTGTGGGACGCCTGGGCGTGGAACGCATCTGGCGGCAGGCGGGCTTGTTTCATGCAGGCCTTGCGTGGGAGGAACGTGATGCGCGGTCCCCGGACCCACCCGTCTGCGCGTGCGCGGGTGACCGTCGCTCCGCGTCGCGGCCGAGCACGACGTGTCGCCCCCGGCACGCCAGCCACGGCCGGGAATCGACCGGCGGCGTCCGTCACCCGACATACCATTCCCGGCCTGCAAGTCCTGCAGGATGCGGCCCGTACCCTGCCGCGCGTGCGCGGGTAGCGTCCTCGACCCGCAGGTCCTGCAGGATGCGGCCCGTTCCCGCGGCAGCGCGTGCGCGGGTAGCATTCCGGGCCTGCAAGTCCTGCAGGATGCGGCCCGTTCCATTCGACGCGCGGGCAGCACGCACCGCTCCCGCGGCACGCGCGGGACCGGCAGGTTGACAGGTTGGCCATTGCGTCGTGAACTGCCGGCATGGAGACGACCCGCACCCGCACGACGCAGAGCGACCGGCGGCAGCTGGAGGAACTGCGGTTCCTGCACGACGTCGCCCGGCTCGCCACCACCGCGCGGACCTGGGAGGAGCTCCTCTCGATCGTCGTGGACGGCACCCGGGATGCGCTCAAGGCGGATGTGTCGTCGTTCTACCTGCTCGACCGGGACGGCCGCCAGCTGACCCTCGCGGCCACCAACGGCCTCGACCGCTACCAGATCGGGCGCGCCAAGGTGCCGTTCGGGCAGGGGATCCCGGGGCGGGTCGCCGCGAGCCGCGAACCCATGGTGATCCCGGACGTCCGGTCCGACGAACGGTTCCTCTGGGTGCGCGGACTGGACCAGCGCCGGTTCGTGGCCTCGATGCTGTCCGTGCCGCTCTCCTGGAACGACCAGGTCGTGGGCGTGCTCAACGTGCAGACGGAACAGCGGCGCGTGTTCACACCCCGCGACGTCGCGCAGCTCCGGGCGATCGCGGACCTGCTCGCCGGCATCGTGGAGAAGGGCCGACTGCAGCGAGAGGCCGAGGCCCAGGTCGCGTCGCTCAAGGCGCTCGAACGTGCCCAGGCGGAGCTCGTGGCCCTGGTCACGCACGAGCTGCGCACGCCCCTGGCGGTCGTCCGCGCGTATCTCGACCTGCTCGCGGAATCCGTCGAGGATGGAACCGGCGCCGTGCCGAGCGCGGTGGAATGGCACCGCCTCGCCGACGAGCAGGTCACCCGCCTGGACCGCCTGGTCGACTCGATCCTGGCGTCGGTGCGGCCGGAGGAGCAGACCCCGCTCGACCTCGTCCCGATCGACCTGACGGCGATCGTCGAGGAGACCGTGGCCGGCATGGGCCCGCTGCTCCGCCGCCACGGGGTGATCCACGAAGGGCGCCCGGGGCTGCGCGTGCTGGGCGAGGCCGCGCGACTGCGGCAGATCCTCGAGCACCTGCTGGAGAACGCCGTCAAGTACGCGCCGCCGGGGACCACCATCACGATCCGCACCGACCTGCAGGAGGGGATCGCGCGATTGTCGGTGGCGGACGAGGGGCCGGGCGTGCCCGAGGAATGGCGGGAACGGGTCTTCGAGCCGTACGCCCGCCGCAGTGAGACCGGGGCCGCGCGCGGGTCCGGGATCGGACTCTATGCGGCGCGGCGGCTGGGCGAGGCGATGGGCGCGCGGCTGTGGTGCGAGCCGGCCGTCGGTGGCGGGGCACGCTTCGTGGTCGCGCTCGCGTCGGCGGTGGCGCTGTGAACGGGGCCGGCACGCTCCGCATCCTGGTGGTGGACGACGATCCCGCCATGGTCGGCGCGATCACGGCGCTGGTGGGCACGGAGGGGCACCAGGTCGTCACCGCCTACGACGGGCTGACGGCCGTGCGCCGATGGCGCGAGGACTCGCCCGACCTGGTCCTGCTCGACCTCGCGATGCCCGGGCCGGACGGGTTCAGCGTGGCCCACCAGCTGCGCGCCGAGGGTGCCGACATTCCCATCATCGTGGTCAGCGGTGAGCGCGCGGAGGCGGCGAAGGTGCGCGCGCTGGATCTCGGTGCCGACGACTACCTGGTCAAGCCGTTCGGCAAGCAGGAGCTGCTCGCCCGTATCCGGGCGGCCATCCGTCGTTCGCCGAGGACGGCCGCGGGGCTGCCGGGAGAGGCGGCGGGGTCCGGCCGGCTTCGCGGATCCGGTCCGGTGAACTACGGCGGGCTGGCCCTCGATCCCGGGCGACACGAAGCGCGCGTCGGCGACTCCCCGCTCGTGCTCACGCCGATCGAGTACCGGCTCCTGGAGGCGCTGGTGCAGGCGCAGGGCGAGCTGGTGGGGCACGCGAGGCTGCTCGCCGCCGGGTGGGCCGGTGAGCGGGATCCCGATCCGCTGTGGCTCAAGCCGCACCTCGCGCGGCTTCGCCGCAAGCTCGACGGCGCCGGTGGACCGGCGCTGGTGTCGGTGCGGGCGGTCGGCTGGTGCCTCCGCAGCCCGGCACCGGCGTAACCGTCTCGCCACCGAACCGTATCTCGCACGCCGCCGACCGCCACGGCTGCCCTCCGTACTCTCGTGCGCGGAGGCATCACATGTACAGCTTCACCGATCCTGGTTTCTCCGCGACCCGCGGCGCCGAGGCCCCCGTCACCTGCGCGGCCTGCGGCTGCCGGCTCACGCAGGACCCGGGCGCCGACCGCGCGTGGCGTCACTTCCATCCGTTTGCCTGGCACGACGCGCGCGGCTGCCGGGTCGCCTGCGTCGATCTTCCCCACGACAGCAACGGTCACCCGCTCCGTCCGAGCTGACGCCGGGCACCTCAGCGAGTCGGTGGCGATCCCGAACTGGGACGGGGTCGCCGCGGAC
>DAIDTV010000103.1 GCA_027457005.1 Chloroflexota bacterium | reverse complement strand
CGCGGCGGATGTGCGCCGGCTGGCCGAGCTGGTACGGCGGACCGTCGCGGAGCGGCACGGCGTCGACCTCCGCCCCGAGGTCGTGTTCGCGGGCGACTGGTCGGGCTGGGAGGAGGGCGACGCATGACCGACGTCCCCACCCTCCCCGTCGCGGTGCTGCTGGGCGGCCCTTCGGCCGAGCACGACGTATCGCTGGTGTCCGGCCGGGCCATCGCCGCGGCCCTGGCCGGTGCCGGGCATACCGTCGAGGGCGGGCTGATCGGGCTCGACGGAACGTGGTGGCGGCTGCCCCGCCCCGCGCTCGACCGGTCCATCCCTCCCATTGCCTACGACGACCCGCGATCGCTCGGTGCGGAAGGTCCCGTCGCGGCGGCCCACGCGCTGGACACCCTGGCCGCCCGGGTGCCCGCGCCCCTCGTGTTCATCGCGCTGCACGGCCCGTACGGCGAGGACGGCACGGTCCAGGCCCTGTGCGAGGCGGCTGGCTTGGCGTACACCGGGGCCGGGGTGGCCGCGTCGGCCGTGGGCATGGACAAGAGCCTCTTCAAGCGGCTCGCCGAGGCGCTCGGCCTCCCGGTGCTTCCCTGGCGCGACGTGACCCTGGCCGCACTCGAGGCCGACCGCAGCGGGGCGCTCGCCGGTCTCACGGCGTTCGCCCGCTCGCTGCCGGATCCCCGGCTCATGATCAAGCCGGCACGCCTCGGCTCGAGCGTGGGGATGACCATCGTCCACCACCCGGACGACCCGGCCGAGCTGACCGCCGCGCTGGACCGGGCGTTCCGGTTCGACGATCGGGCACTCGCCGAGGCGTACCTGGACCACCCACGCGAGCTCGAAATGGCGGTGCTCGGCAACGGGTTGGAGGACCTGGAGAGCCACGGTCCCGGCGAGGTGTTCCCCGGCCACGAGTTCTACGACTACGTGGCGAAGTACTCGACGGGCGTCTCGCGGACGTCCGGGAGGGCCGAGGTCCCGGTCGCGCTGCGCGAACGGATCCACGCCGTGGCGCGCCGGGCGTTCCTGGCGATCGGCTGCGAGGGCTTCGCGCGCGTCGACTTCCTGCTCCACGGGGAGCAGCTGTACCTGAACGAGATCAACACCATCCCGGGGTTCACGCCGATCAGCCTCTTCCCGATCGTGTGCGCGGCCGACGGCCGCGATTTCACGGACGTCTGCCGGCACATCCTGGCGCTGGCACTGGAGCGCGAACGGCGCCGACCGGGGCGCGGCCTGTCCAGGGCGGACCTGCCGTGACAACGAGGCCGTCGTCGCCGTTGTGCTCGGACCCGGCGTCGCGCGGAGGCCCGCGGTGACGCTCCCTATCCGCCGGGCTTCCCGCCGCCGGTCTCCCGGCGTCCGGCGTGCGTCCGCCGGCTTCCCGGCCCGGCGGATTGCGGCGGCCGTGGTGGCCGTGGCCGCGCTGGCCGCGATCTACGGCGCCGCCGTGTCGCCCGCGTTCGACCTGCGCCGGCTCGATGTGCAGGGCGCCCGGTACACGTCGGTCGCCGCGGTGGACGCCGCACTCGGGCTCGACGCCTCCGCGCACCCCAACCTGTTCTCGCTCGACACGGCGCGGGCGCGGCAGTCGCTGCTCGCCCTGCCGGCCGTGACCGACGCCTGGCTCAGCGTGGACCTGCCGGATCGGCTCGTCGTCCGGATCGCGGAGCGCCAGCCCATCCTGGTCTGGGCCGCCGCGGACCAGCGCTGGCTGGTGGACGTGGAGGGTGTCGTGATCGGCCCCGCGACAGCCGGCGATCCGTCCACGGCGGGATTGCCGGTCTTCGCCGACGACCGGAGCGGCCGGAGCCCGCTCGCGCCGGGCGACTCGATCGACGCCACCGATCTCGCGGTGGCCCGTCGCCTGGGCGCGCTCACGCCCCAGCTCCTGGGAAGCCGCGCCGCCGGTCTCTCCTTCGAGATCAACAACACCGACGGGTTCACGGTCGCCGCCGTGCCGAAGAGCTGGCTCGCGATCTTCGGCATGTACACCACCACGCTCCGCTCGCCCGCCCTGATCCCGGCCCAGGTCCAGTGCCTCCGCAGCCTGCTCGCGCAGGTCGGCGAACGGAAGGTGACCACGGTGTACCTGTTCCCGGAGGGCGACCAGTGCGGGACCTACACGAGCGGGTCATGATGACGCGTGGGGGCGAGTCCGGGCGGCTGCCGCGCATCCGCCTTGCCGCATCTGCGCAGGGTCGAGTAGCCTTGCCGTGTCCGATTGCGAGGAGGTGGGGACAACGTGTGGATCCCGCTGGCGGGGCTGCTCGTCGGCGTGCTGCTGGCCCTCGTCCTCCGCATCAACGTCAGCTTCGAGCTCGCCCGGTATTCGGCGGTCGCGATCCTGGCGGCGCTGGACTCGGTGCTGGGGGCGATCCGGGCGGAGCTGGATGGCAGCTACGACAACCGGATCTTCATCTCGGGGTTCGTCGTGAACGCCCTCGTGGCGGTCCTGCTCACGTTCGTGGGCGACCGGCTGGGCCTGGACCTGTACCTTGTGGCACTCATCACGTTCGGCCTGCGGATCTTCCAGAACGTCGCCCTGATCCGGCGGCACTTCCTCTAGGCCGGGCGGCAGCTCCGATGAAGGGATAGGGCGTGGAGCGAGAAGCGGTCATCGCCGCCATCGATGTCGGCACCAGCAAGGTCGTTGCGCTGATCGCGGAGATCAGCACCGACGGGGGCCTGTCGATCATCGGCAAGGGCGCCCCGGCGGCGACGGGGCTGAAGAAGGGCGTGGTCGTCAACATCGACCAGACCGTGGCCTCGATCGCCAGCGCGCTCGAGCAGGCCGAGCGGACCAGCGGGGTCCGCATCGAGTCGGCGTTCGTGGCCGTCGGCGGCAGCCACATCGAGAGCCTCAACTCCCACGGCGCCGTGGCGGTGAGCGGCCACGACAAGGAGGTCAGCCGGGAGGACGAGGAGCGCGGCATCGACGTCGCGCGCGCCGTGTCGATCCCGTCGAACCGCGAGATCCTCGACGTGATCACGCGCGGCTACACGGTGGACGGCCAGGAGGGCGTGAAGGATCCCATCGGGATGAGCGCCACCCGCCTGGAGGTGGACGCGCACATCGTCACCGGGAGCGTCAGCGCGATCCAGAACCTCTCCAAGTGCATCGCGCAGGCCGGTATCCGGATCGAGCAGAAGGTGCCGGCGCCGCTCGCCGCGGCAGAGGCGGTCCTCACCGACACGGAGCGCGACCTGGGCGTGGCGGTCGCGGACATCGGCGCGGGGACCACGTCGCTGGCGCTGTTCATGGACGGCTGGCCGTTCCACACCGCGGTGCTGCCGATCGGCGGCAACAACGTCACCAACGACCTGATGATCGGTCTCAAGACCAGCCTCCAGGTCGCGGAGGACGTCAAGGTCCGCCACGGCTGTGCGGACCTCCGGGCGGTCGGGCCGGAGGAGCTGATCACGGTCACCGTGTTCGGCGAGGAGCAGGGGCGCACCATCCAGCGCTCGGAGGTCTGCGACATCATCGAGGCCCGGATGCGGGAGCTGTTCGAGCAGCTGGGCGAGCAGATCACGGCGGCCGGCAAGGGCGGCATCCTGCCGGCGGGGATCGTGCTCACCGGGGGAGGGGCGCAGCTCGCCGGGGTCGCCGAGCTGGGGCGCGAGGTGCTGCAGATGCCCGTGCGGGTCGCCGGCCCGGGCGGGGTGGGCGGCCTGGTGGACCACCTGCTCACGCCTGCCTTCAGCACGTCGATCGGGCTGCTCCGGCTGTGGGAGCGCGAGTTCCGCCAGGGCGAACCCGGGCGCTACGAGTCGGCGCCGGCGGGGGGGGCGGTGGGCCGCCTGCGGGACTGGGTCCGCAACCTCTTCCCGTAAGCGCACTGCCCCGGGGGTGCCCCCGTCGCTCGCGGCGGTCTATACTCCGCCGAAGGCCGGGTGCCGTCCCCAGGGCGGCGTCTCGCCCTCACGACGATCATTCAACGGTCCGGACGAGCCCTCGCCCGTCGGCGACGCACTGTACCCGGAGGAGCGCGCATGCCGCTGCGGTCGGATTCCGAGAACTTCGCACTCATCCGCGTCATCGGGATCGGGGGCGGCGGCAGCAACGCCGTCAACCGCATGATCCGCGCCGAGATGATGGGCGTCGAGTTCATCGCGGTGAACACGGACGCTCAGGCCCTGCTCCAGTCGGACGCGCCGCACAAGATCCGCATCGGCGACAAGGTCACCCGGGGCCTGGGCGCCGGCGGTGACCCCGCCATCGGGCAGCGCTCGGCCGAGGAGGACCAGGAGAAGATCTACGAGGCCCTCAAGGACTCGGACATGGTCTTCCTGACCGCGGGCATGGGCGGTGGCACCGGCTCCGGCGCGGCCCCCGTGATCGCCGAGATCGCCAAGGAGGTCGGGGCGCTGACCATCGGCGTCGTGACCAAGCCCTTCTCGTTCGAGGGGGCCAAGCGTCGCATGGTCGCCGAGAAGACCAGCGAGCTGCTGCGCGACAAGGTCGACACCCTCATCACGATCCCCAACGACCGGCTCAAGGACGTCGTCAGCAAGAACACGTCGATCGTCGACGCCTTCCGGGTGGTCGACGACGTCCTGCGCCAGGGCGTCCAGGGCATCAGTGACCTGATCACCGTGCCCGGACTCATCAACCTGGACTTCGCGGACGTCCGCACCATCATGAAGAGCGCCGGATCCGCGCTGATGGGCATCGGCCGCGCGAGCGGCGAGAACCGCGCCGCGGACGCGGCACGCCAGGCCATCGCGAGCCCGCTCCTCGAGGTCAACATCACGGGTGCGCAGGGCCTCCTGTTCAACGTCACCGGCGGTCCCAACCTCGGCCTGTTCGAGGTCAACGAGGCGGCCGAGATCATCAAGGAGGCCGCGGACCCGGAGGCGAACATCATCTTCGGGACCGTCATCGACGAGCGCATGGGCGACGACGTGATGATCACCGTGATCGCCACCGGCTTCGACTCGACGAAGCGGCGCGAGTACGCGACGTCCGCCGGCGACCAGTCGGTGCGCGCCGGCCGCGACAACCGCGACTTCCTGCGCGAGCTGGAGCGGGAACGCGACCGCGAGCGGCAGCGGATGGAGCAGCTGGGCGTGCCGGAGCGGGTCACGGAGCGGCCATTCGAGGCACCCGCGCCGTCACCGGCGTCGTCTCCTGCGCCCGCGCCGGCCCAGCGGCGCCCGACATACGACGAGGTCGACCTGGACATCCCGGCGTTCCTGCGCCGGAACCGGTAGGGGCAGGCCGGCCCACGGGCGACGAGGGACGGGGGGCGCTGGGCCGACCGGACGGCGTGTTCCCCGGTGACCCGGACGCGCCGGGGCCGGAAGGCGCCCGCGCCGCGCCGGAAGAGGTAGAGCGGTTCCGGGCCGTCCGCAGCCGGCTCCTCGAGCGGATCGCGTCGGCGTGCTCGCGTGCGGGGCGTCCGCCCTCGGACGTGGCCCTGGTCGCCGTCACCAAGACGGTCCCGGCTGAGCGCATCCGTGGCGCGGTCCAGGCCGGGTTCACGATCCTCGGCGAGAACCGGGTGCAGGAGGCCGCGCCGAAGATCGCGGGGCTCGCGCGGGAGCGGGCCGGCTGGCACCTCATCGGGCCGCTCCAGTCGAACAAGGCGGCCCGCGCCGTGGAGCTGTTCGACGTCGTCGAGACGGTCGACTCGATCGCGCTGGCCGGGCGACTCGACCGCCTGGCGGCCGGGCGGGGGCGGGCCGAGATGCCCGTCCTGCTCGAGGTGAACGTCGACGCCGACCCCGGGAAGTCGGGCTACGACGTCGGAAAGGTGGAGGCCGACCTGGCCGAGCTGGCCGACCTGCCCCGCCTGCGACTGCTCGGGCTCATGACGGTGGGGCGGCTGGTGAC
>DAIDTV010000102.1 GCA_027457005.1 Chloroflexota bacterium | reverse complement strand
CCCCCCCCCCCTCGCCTGTGGCCGGGGCCCGTCGTCGGGCTTGCGCGCTCCGGGACGGTGACGGGCCGTCCGGCCGGTGTGGGCGGCTCCGAAGCGGTGCTACGGTCCCCCGATGGGCGGAGGGAGCGCATTCCGGGTCCCGTGGCGGCGGCTGCCCGGGGAAGCTACGGAGCGGCGGTTCCCGGCAAGGGTCCCAGGGTGGCGTCCTGCGGCGGGCGCTCACGGGCGACGACGCGCCGCGCGCCTGCCCGTCCCCCGATCGCTCGTCCCTCGCCTGGTCGCGGCTGCCGTCCTCGCGCTCGCGGCGGTCCTTCCCGGGGCCCGGCCCGTGGCCGCCGCTTCGTCCCCGCTGGCGAGCTTCACCGCGCCGGCCCGACTCGTGTACCCGGCGGCGGGCTCACGACCTGCCGGGGTCGCCCAGGTCGTCCTGGTGGTGAGCAGGCCCGCGATGGGGGAGGCCCAGGTGCTGACGTGGGACGGCCAGTTCGTCCGGGAGATCCTGCACCCGAGCCGGAGGCCCACCGGCACCACCAGGCTGCGCTGGGACGGCACCGGTCCCGGCGGCCAGCCGGCTCCCGATGGACCGTACCGTGTCCGGCTGATGCTGACCGACGAAACCGGCGCGGTCACCTCGGCCGAACTCCGGGTCTCGAAGGTGAGCGCACCCGCCTACCCGCCCGCCCCGTCGAGCGTGATCGTCTTCCTGGACCCGGGCCACGGCGGTCCCGAGACGGGCGCCACGGGGACGCTCCCCGACGGGACCGTCGTCCGCGAGTCCGACCTCGACCTCGACATCGCGCTGCGCCTGGCGGCCATGCTGCGCGACGCCGGGATCCGCGTGTCGATGTCGCGCACCGCCGACACCGCCGCGAACCGCGACGGGGTCGACCGCAACGGGGACGGTCGGGTGGACGGCACCGACGAGTTCCTGGCCCGCATGGACGCCGCGAACAACGTCCGCGCGGACCTGTACGTGGCCATCCACAACAACTGGATTTCGGCGGGGAAGGGGAGGACGGAGGCGTTCTTCTGCGGTCGCGGCTGCAGCGGAGCGGCGGCGAGCGAGGTGCTGGCGGCCGACATCCTGCAGGCACACGTCGCCCGGCTGGCGCCGCTGCAGCCGGCCGACTGGCAGCTGACGCTGGGCGATCCCCTGATCCCCGAGGCGGAGCGCAACCCGACCGACGACTACCTGCGGTTTGCGCAGGCAACCCTGCCCGCGGGCCGGCACTTCTACGTTCTCGGGCCCTACGACGCCGCGTTCCGCCCGCGCCCGATCCAGATGCCCGGCGCCCTGGTGGAGTCGCTGTCGCTCTCGAACCCGTACGAGCTGCAGCTGCTGGCGGAGCCATCGGTCAGGACGCTCCTCGCGAGCGCCTACTACGACGGGATCGCGGCGTTCCTGGCCGACCGGCCGCTGGGCCTGCGGCTCGATCCGGCTGCGCCCGCGCCGCCCGCGCGAGTGGGCGTCGGCACGGACCTGCGGGTCAGGGTCACCAACAACGGCAAGGCGCCCATCCCGGCCGGGACCAGGCTCACGGTCGGGGCGGTGCCGTTCGCCACGCCGTACGACGGTTCACCGTCGCCCGGCAGGCAGATCGGGCAGGCGACGCTGGCGAAGGCGATCCTCCCGGGGCACGCGGCCACCGTCACGGTGCCGGTGCGGCCGGCGAGCGCGGGTGCCCAGACCTGGAAGGTCGAGGCGCTGGTGGGCGGGGTCCGCACCTCGACTCTGCGCGTGCCGTTCCTGCAGGTACGGGTGTCGGTCGGCCGCTGAGCTCGCGGGGCGCGATCGCCGTCTGGTACAGTTGCCCGGCGCGTCCGTCACGCGGGGAGGGATCGATGTACCGGACCGGCCGCATCTTCTGGCCGCTCGTCCTGATCGCCGTGGGCGTCCTGTTCCTGGTGGACCAGCTGAGCAACGGCGCGTTCGACGCGGGCGCCTTCATCGGGCGCTGGTGGCCGCTGCTGCTGGTGGGGATCGGCCTCGCGATCCTGCTCGAGTCATCCTGGTCGGGCAAGGCCGCGGCGGACGTGCCGGTCGCCGTCGATCTCGGCGGGGCCCAGGGCGGCGAGGTCCGGATCGACTTCGGCGCGGGACACCTCGAGATCGGGCCGGCGGCACCGGGCAGGCTCGTGGATGGCACGCTGGGCGGCGGCGGGCGGGTCGAGACCACCGGGCCGGGGCGCGTGCGGCTGCGTGCCGACGCGTCCGACTGGTGGGTGGGCCGCTGGCCGAGGGATCGCGGGTTCCGCTGGCGCGTGGGCCTCTCGCGCGAAGTCCCGGTCTTGCTCCGCGTCGACACGGGTGCGAGCGAGAACCTGCTCGACCTGTCGGCGCTGCGCGTGGTGGACCTGGAGCTGCATACCGGCGCGAGCGAGACGCGGATTGCCCTGCCGCAGGCGGCGGGCGCGACCACGGTCCGGATCGAGGCCGGTGCCGCCTCCGTGCGGCTACGCGTCCCGCCGGGTGTTGCCGCGCGGATCGCGGGCGGGATGGCGCTGGGTGCCGCGCACGTGGACGAGCGTCGCTTCCCGAGGTCCGGCCCCGGCTGGGCGTCGCCCGACTGGGCCAGCGCGGCGAACCGCGTGGACGTCTCGTTCCAGGGGGGCGTGGGCAGTATCACCGTCGAGTGACGGACGGCCGACGCTGCGGGCGCGCCGCCGTCGGCGAGGAGGGCGGCAAGGGCCGACCCTGATCAGCCCCTGTACCGCCAGCACCCCGGCAGGTGGTCGTCGACCATCCCGATGCTCTGCATGAAGGCGTAGACGATGGTGGGGCCGACGAACCGGAAACAGCGCTCCCGGAGGTCCCGCGACAGCCGATGGGCGAGCGGATCGGCGGGGGGCACGTCGTCCCGAGTCGAACCGGGCGGAAGACGGCGGGGCGGGCCGGCGATCTGCCCCCACAGCCAGGCGTCGAACGAGCCCGACTCGCGCGCGATCTCGAGCACGCCCCGCGCGTTGCCGATGGTGGCCTCGATCTTGGCGCGGTTGCGCACGATCCCGACGTCCCCGACGAGCCGCCGCACGTCCGACGCGTCGAACGCCGCGACGACCGCCGGTTCGAAGTCCGCGAACGCGCGGCGGAACGCCGGTCGTTTGTGGAGGATCGTCGACCACGAGAGCCCCGCCTGGAACGACTCGAGGGCCAGCCGCTCGAAGAGCACCGCGTCGCCGTGGGCCGGCACGCCCCACTCCTCGTCGTGGTAGACGGCCATCAGAACGTCCGTCGGCTCGGTCCCCGCCGGCCACCAGCAGCGGGGGAGCGGCTGGGGCGCGGGCAGCGCGGGCATCGGCAGATCGGGCAGGTCGGGTAGCGGTGGATCGGGCAGGTCGGGCGCATCGGGCATGCGGGACGCGCGGGCCTCGTCGGGCGGATCGATCATCGGGCGCTACGCCAGCGGTCCGCCGATGGCCGCACCGACCGCCTCGACCGGTACCCCGGTCTCCAGCCGCGCGAAGATCCCGCCCCGGCCGCGGTAATGGGTCACGAGCCCGGCGTACTCGGCCTCCACCCAGCCGTAGTCGGGGTGGTGCGCGGTCCAGGGCCGCAGGAACACGATGCCGTGGACGCGGAGCTGCATCAGTTCCTTCAGGCAGCCGAAGCAGGGCTGGAGCGTCGTGTAGACCCAGGCGTCGGCGAGGCCCACCCCGAACCGGGCGGCGGTCACCACCACGTTCTGCTCGGCGTGCACGCACAGGCAGATGTCGTACAGCCGGCCCGTCAACCCCGCCGACGGGGCGTCGTGCCGGAGCGCGCAGCGCTGGCACCCGCGCTCCTGCTCGGTGCAGTTGGGGTACCCGCTGGGCGTGCCGTTGTAGCCCATGCCGAGGACGCGGTCGTCGCGCACCGCCACCGCGCCCACCCGGCTCCCCAGGCACTTCGCGCCGCTCTCGACCACGCCCGCCAGCCGCATGTAGAACTCGTGCTTCGCCCACGCCTGGTCGCCCGGCCGGACCACGTCGAACGCCGGCTGCCGGCTCCCCGTGGAGTCCATGCTCACCTCCCGGACCTCGTTCGCATTGCCGGACAGTGTCGCGGATTCGGGCCGCTCGTGGCAGCGCCGCCCGGCATCAGGGCTCGCGCCGGGCCCGGTACTCCTGTAGAGTCGCGGCGAGATGAGCGGACCGCAGCAGCCCGGCCGCGTCGCGATCGTCGGGGTGGGCAACGTCGGAGCGACGTTCGCCTACACCCTGCTCCTCAGCGGCCTCGCCACCGAGATCGTGCTGGTCGACGTCAACCGGGAACGCGCCGAAGGGGAGGCGATGGACCTGGTCCACGGCGTCCCGTTCGCGCCGCCGGTCCGCGTGTGGGCCGGCGGCTACGAGGACTGCGCCGGCGCCGCGGTGACGGTGATCACGGCCGGCGCCAACCAGCGGCCCGGCGAGAGCCGCCTGGAACTGTCGAAGCGCAACACCGTGATCTTCCGCCAGATCATCCCCGCCGTCGCGCAGGCCAACCCCGACGGGATCATCGTCGTGGCCACCAACCCGGTGGACGTGCTGACGTACGAGACGTGGCGCCTCTCCGGCCTGCCGCCGGAGCGCGTGATCGGCTCCGGCACCATCCTGGACACGGCCCGCTTCCGGTACCTGCTCAGCGAGCACTTCGCGGTCGATCCGCGCAGCGTGCACGCGTACATCATCGGTGAGCACGGTGACAGCGAGGTCCCGGTCTGGTCGCTGGCGAACATCGCCGGGATGCGGCTGCCGGCGTTCTGCGCCTCGCAGGGCCGCCCGTACGAACCGGCCGTGATGGAGGAGATCTTCCGGCAGACCCGGGATGCCGCGTACGAGATCATCTCGCGCAAGGGGGCCACCTACTACGCGATCGGGGCCGGCCTGCTGCGGCTGGTGGAGGCGATCGTGCGCGACCAGCGCACCGTGCTCTCGGTCTCGAGCCGGATCCAGGGCTATTACGGGCTGGGCGATGTCTCGTTCAGCCTGCCGACGGTGGTCGATCGGAGCGGGGTGCTGCAGCCGCTGCGCCTGGAGCTCGACGAGCGCGAGCAGGAGATGCTCCGTCGCTCGGCGGAGATCCTGCTGGCGACGATCCGCGACGTCGAACGCTCCTGACGAGCGACGCCCGGGAGGGCTGGTCTCCGGCCGGCAGCCTAGCGGGATGCGCCCGGGGCGGGCGCTGAGGCCGCCGCACCGGACGGACCTGGGGCTCCGGACGCGCCGGGAGCGGGCGAGGCCGGCGCGCTCGGCGCGGGAGTCGGCACCGACTGCCCCTTCGACAGCCGCTCGATGGTGCTGGCCAGGTTCGGAAGGGTGGGCATGCTGCCCAGCAGCACGGTCTGCCGGGGGCCCACGAGGCGCAGCGTCGGAGTGCCCTTGATCCCGAGCTGCTCGCCCACGGCCCGGCTGTCCTCCACCGCCTGCGCGATCGCCGGGTCCTTGACGCAGGCGTCGAACTTCGTCGTGTCGAGCTGCAGGTAGCTCGCGATCTGCGTCATCAGCGCGTCGCTGAAGGTGCCCTGGTTCTCGCCGTTCTGGCTCGCAAACAGCACGTCATGGAAGCTCCAGAAGGCGCCCTGCTGTCCAGCGCAGCGGGCCGCGATGGCGGCGGTCGTCGACTCGGGGCCCAGGAACGCGAAGTCGCGGAACACGAGCCGTGCCGTGCCGGGCAGGACGAACTCCCGCAGGATGGTCGGCTCGAGGCCGTGCGCGAACAGGCCGCAGAACGGGCACTGGAAGTCGGCCCAGACCTCCATCACGACCGGGGCGTCCGCCCGCCCGACCGACTCCGGGGCCGAGGCGGGCAGCACGGCCTGCGCGGCGCCCGCCGACGAGGAGGAGGCGCCCGATCCGCCCGGCGCCGCCGTAGCGGCCACCGGCCCGGGCGAACCGCCCGCGGAGGTCG
>DAIDTV010000101.1 GCA_027457005.1 Chloroflexota bacterium | reverse complement strand
CCACGGCACAGCCGCAGCGCGCCGCGAGCCGTTCGACTCGCCTGCGCCAGCCGGGCACCCACGCGGCCACCGGGTTCATCGTCTCGAGGGCGTCGGGCCGACAGCGCGGGTCGCCGTCGGCCAGCTCGACGAGCCGCCGGGCGGATGCCGCGATGTGGGGCGGCAGCAGAGGATGGGCGACCACGGCGATCCCGCCCTGCGCATGGACCGCGGCGACCGACTCGGCAAGGGACATCCCGGGCGGTACACGGGTCGTGAGGCCGATACCCAGCAGGTGCCCTTCGCGGGTGGTGATCTCCTCACCGACCACCAGCTTGACCGAGGTCCCCTCGTCGTGCGAACGAGCGACGAGGGCCTGGGCGACCTCGATGCGGTCGTGGTCGGCCAGCACGGCGACCTGCAGATCGCTCGCCCGGAGCGCGGCGTACACGGCCGCGGGCGTCCTGGCGCTCCCGGCGTCGCCGCCCGGGTGGACGTGCAGGTCGGCGTGACCGATGGCTGGACGAACCATTCCCCCGGACCGCATCGGCCCAGCGTACCTCCGCGGCGGAGGCCCCGGGACTTGCTCCTGGCGGCCACGATGTCGCTGGTGCCCAGGAAGTTCGGGCCACCGGAGTCGCCGTGCGCAATCGCGACCGCCCGCTTCTGGTACCGTCTGGACGGCCGCCCTTCGGGCTCAAGGGCCTCGCGACGCGCGATGTGCCTCGACGCCCTGGGCCGCGAAGCGAGGGACAGAACCGTGACGATCGACCTCGCGCAAGCCCTGGACCGCCTGCCACGCGTGGCGCTGGCGACCCTGCCCACGCCGCTCCAGGAGGCGCGTCGCCTGCGCGACTCGCTCGGCGGCCCGGCGCGCTGCCCCCGGATCCTGCTGAAGCGCGACGATCTGACCGGGCTCGCCCTGGGCGGCAACAAGGCGCGCAAGCTTGAGTTCATCGTGGCCGACGCGCTGCGGGCGCAGGCGACCGTGCTCGTCACGACGGGCGGCGTGCAGTCCAACCACGCCCGCATGACTGCCGCTGCCGCGCGCATGGTCGGCTTGGGGGCAAGCCTCGTGCTGACTGCCGCGCCGGACGAGCGCGACGCCCAGGGGAACCTGCTGCTCGACCGGCTCTTCGGCGCCGAGGTTCACTTCATCGACGCGGCGGAAGACCCGCTGCTGGCGACCGGTCCCGACGAAGCCGCGGCGGTCGAGCAGGTGGAAGCCGAACTGCGGGCCCGCGGCGAGCGTCCGTACGTCATCCCGATCGGCGGCTCCACCCCGGTCGGCGCCATGGGCTACATCGCGGGAACGCTCGAGCTCCTCGCGCAGCTCGAGGCCGCGGAGGAACAGCCCGGCCGGCTGTACGTCGCCTGCGGGTCGCGCGGCACGGTTGCCGGCCTCGTGCTGGGCGCGCACCTGGCAGGTGCCCCATACCGCGTCCAGGGGGTGGCCGTGAGCGGCGGCGATCCGGCAAAGACCGGGCGCGCCGTGGAGATCGCGAACCAGGCCGCTGCGCTCCTGGGAAGCGCGCTTCGGCTGACCCCGGGCGACTTCGCCACGGACCAGTCGCAGATCGGCGCGGGCTACGGACGTTCCACCGCGGAATGCCTCGAAGCGATCGACCTGCTGGCCCGCAACGAGGGGATCCTGCTCGATCCGGTCTACACGGGGAAGGCGATGGCGGGTCTTGTCGCCGACATCCGCCTCGGCGCGATCGGCGCCGCCGAGACGGTGGTCTTCCTCCACACCGGCGGCGCGCCGGGGTTGTTCGCACACGCCGCGGAACTCACGGCAACCGTGGGCCGGCCGGCCGTCGGGCAGTCGGCCGGGTAGACTCGCAGTCCCCGCAGGAGGGCCCGATGCGACTGGCCGGTGCGTCCGAACGAGTCCGACGGATGGCGATCGTCGTGGCGGCCGCCACCGGCGCCGCCCTGGTGCTCTGGCGATTGTGGCCAAGCCAGCCGGTGCCTCGGGTCCCGGGCCTGCCGGCGGATCGTGAGGCCGGCGGGGCGCCCGAGGCCGACGAGGCGTCTGCGACCCGGGAGGGGCCCGCGCCCGACGAGCCGCCTCGGGTGGACGGCGGCCCGAGCCGCTGAGCCCGGCCGCGGCCCCGTACGTTCGGGTGATACCCCGGGCGTGGGGGCGGGTCTAGCCTGCCGGCACCATGCGCTCCGCCCAGACTCCAGGGCGACTCAGCCTGGCGCTCCAGCGGCGGCCCGAGGACGTCTTCGAGCCAGGGTTCGTGGCCGACGCGCCGCTCGTGTGCTTCGTCGCGTACGCGGAGCAGCGGCGCATCTTCGGCTGGGTGCGACTGCAGGCGGACCGCCTCACCGATCTGCTGAATGCCCACGATGAACTCGTGCTGACCGATGTCGAGCTCGAGGGCCTGGTCGATGGCGTCACCCGGGTGGAGGACGAGGTCGTCGTGCGGCGCGGCGACCTGGTCGCGGTCCACGCCAGCGGCCCGCGCGGTGCCGAGGCACGCCGGAGGCGGACCCGCACCCAGCCGATCGCCGTCCAGTCGGGGAGCTTCCTGATCGGCGGCCTTCTGCACGCGCCGGTGGGCGTCAACCCGATGGTCGACTTCCACGCCCGCCCGCCGCTGGTCCCTCTGACCGATGCCTGGATCGAATTCTGGTCCGGGGGCCGGCGCCGGCTGGACCTCTGGACCGGTACCCTCATCGTGAACCGCGACCGGGCCGATGTCGTCCGGCCCGTCACCGAGAACGATCTGGCCGAAGGGTTGCTGCGCCCCGCCGAACTCGGGGAACGCGCGCCGGTCGCCTGACGAGCGCCGGCTGACGCCTGTCGCTCGCCGCGGGCGCCCCACGCGCCCCATCCGGCGCACGCGCCTCATCCAGCGCTGCCGGCGCCCGCCACGCAGCCGTGCGTCCCATGCCGCCATGGGACGGTCCGGCTACTGACACGCGCCAGCGCCGCTTGGTAGCATGGGCAGAGTCTCGTCGCAACGCCTGTGGTCCCGGGGGCTCCGTGCCCACCCTCGGGTGCCGCGCGGGCGCAACCACGTTCGGCCCGTTGGCCGGCGCGGGGTGGCCTCGCTGCCTCGTTCAGAGCAGGAGCACGGGGGAAACCGAAATGCAGGGCCTGCATCGCCGGTGCCTCCCGGCCATCCTCGCGGTGTTCGTCGCGCTGGCGCTCGTCCCGCTCACGGCACGTGCGGTCGCCGCCGACACGGCCTACGCCACGAACTGCACCGTCCACCTCAGGTCGTCGCCCTCCACGTCCGCCACGTCGCTGGTCAGCATGCCCGTCGGCACCATCGTGACCGCTGCCGGCACCGTGTCCGGCGGGTCGTGGTCGGCCACCTGCGCCACGTCCGTTTCCGGGAGCACCTGGTACGCGATCACCACGGTCAACGGCACGAGCGTGTCCACCCTGTTCGGCGTGAGCGTGGCCTACGCGGCCACCGGGCTGTTCCAGCCGTCCACGTCGCCGCCGCCGACACCCCCGGCCTACCTCGAGGGACTGGACGTCAGCCACTACCAGGGGACGGTCAACTGGCCGGCCGTGGCCAGTACCGGCAGACGCTTCGTGGTGATGAAGGTCACCGAGGGCCAGACGTACGTCGATCCCACCTACGCGGCCAACCACGCCGCTGCCCGCGCGGCGGGGCTGCTGGTCTCGGCCTACCACTTCGCCAACCCCTCCAGCTCGCCGAACGACGCGGTCCTGGAGGCCGACTGGTTCGTCAACAACGCCGACCTGCTCCCCGGTGACCTCGTGCCCGCGCTCGACCTGGAGCAGACCGGCGGTCTCTCCGTCAGTGCCCTCCAGGCATGGGTGGGCGCCTGGCTCGGCGAGGTGTACGCGAAGCTGGGCGTGCGGCCGATGATTTACACCAGCCCGACCTTCTGGACGAACAGCATGGGCGACACGCCGATGTTCGCCAACGAGGGCTACTCGGTCCTGTGGATCGCCCACTGGGGGACCACCAGCCCGAGGCTTCCAGCCGCGAACTGGGGAGGGCACGGCTGGACCTTCTGGCAGTACTCGAACTGCGGGTCCGTGATGGGGATCTCCGGCTGCGTCGATCTCGACCGGTACAACGGCACGGACCTGGCGCCGGTCTCGTTCAACTACACGTACGTCCCGCCGCCCGTGGTCGCGCCTCCCAACGCGCCGCCCGTCCTGGCGGCGATCTCGCCGGCCACCTCCGCGGCGGGCGGCGGTGACCTGGACATCACGATCCAGGGAGCCAACTTCGCCTCGGGCGTCTCGACGGCCTACTGGAACGGGTCCGCGCTCTCCACGACCTTCGTGTCACCCAGCCAGCTGACCGCCGTGGTGCCGGCCGCGCTCATGGCTGCGCCCGGTTCCGGCTCGGTGACCGTCGTCAACCAGCCGCCCGGCGGCGGCACCACCGTCCCCGCGATGTTCACCATCACCGCCCCCGCCGCGCAGCTGGGCATCAGCGCGAGCGCGACCGCCATCGCCTGGGGCCAGCCGGTGACGCTGAACGTGCAGATCGCGCAGTACGGAGCCAACCGCACCGTCACGCTGCAGCGCATGCAGCAGAACGAGACCCAGTGGTCGGACATCGCCACCGCCACCGCGGATGCCACCGGGCGAGCCACGTTCACCTACACCCCGCCCGTCAACACCCAGTTCCAGGCGGTCTACGCGGGCACGCCCGACCTCGGCCCGGGAACCAGCTCGCCGGTTCGCGTCGTGGTGCGCCAGCTCATCGTGCTGCGCCCGACCAGCCTGGGCAAGGTGAGGAGCGTGCCGGCCGGCACGAAGGTCACTTTCACGGCCACCGTTCGCCCCATCGGGCCCACCCTGGCGCCGGCGAAGGTCACGTTCCAGTTCTGGCACCAGGTGGGCGGACACTGGGTGCTGGCCACCAGGCGCGACGTGTACGCGGACGCCAGCGGACGCGCCAGCTGGACCTGGGCCTTCACCACCCGCGGGCAGTGGTACGTGCGTGCGGTCGCCGACCCGACCCGGACGAACGCGAACAGCTACGCGAGCCCGCCGGAGCGCTACTCGGTCTTGTAGCGCGGCAGTCCGTGGCCCCGACGGCCCCGACTCACTGCCCCGCGAACGACACCGCCGACCACGTCCGGCCGCCATCGCGCGTCATGTAGAGCGTGCCGACGTTCTGCCCGTTGCCCGTCCCCCCACCGGACTCCGTGAGCGCCACGCCCTGCGTCGACGTGGTGAACCCGAGGTACGTGAAGACGGCTGCCTGGCTTCCCGGCTGCCCGGTCTGCAGGACCGTATGCCATGACGTACCACCGTCGAACGACCCCGCGATCGCCGCCGCCTGCGCCGTGGTCCCGGCCACCAGCACCGATCCTGCCGCCGGGCTCGCCACGGCTGCCGGGCCGTCAAACGGCACGGTCGTGCCGGTGTGCGCGAAGGTTGCACCGCCATCGTGCGACACGTAGAGGTGCTCCCCCTGCTGTCCCGCGCTCGGCGGCGTGCCCCAGATCCCGCCGTCGCACGCGGCCACGAGCTCGGTCGGGCTGGATGCCGCGAGCACGGCCGGGCCCATCACGGTCGCGCAGGGCGGGTTCCACGCGACCCAGGCGCCGTTGACCAGGCGTGCCCCGCCGACCACCGTCCGGTCGACCTGCACGAGCCAGCCGGCGCTCCCCGAGAGCACCAGCTGCGACTGCGGCACCGGCCCCGCACCGATCTGGACCCGAGTCGGCGAGAGCGTCCACGCGTCCGACCCGACCGGGCTCGAGGCGATGCGCACGGCAACCTGGGCAGCCGTCTCGTAGGCCACCGCGTGGACCGATCCGGCCGAGGCCTCCAGGGCCACGATCACCGCGCCCGAGGAGAGGTCGGGGATGGTCACGCGATGCCACGTCGCACCGCCGTCGTGGGTGGCCCAGAGATCGGGGCCGTACGCCCAACCGTCGAGCGAGTCGGCGAAGCGCAGTCCGCTCA
>DAIDTV010000100.1 GCA_027457005.1 Chloroflexota bacterium | reverse complement strand
CGGTCGAAGGCGTCGCGCGCGCTGCCGGTGGCGACGATGCGCCCGGCGGCGATCGCGACCACGAGGTCGGCGTTCTCGACGACGTGGAGATCGTGGCTGACGATCAGCGTGGTCCGTCCCCGGGTGACCCGGTCGAGGGCGGCAAGCAGCCACTCTTGCGCCTGGGAGTCGAGCCCCGTGGTCGGCTCGTCGAGGATCAGGACGCGCGGATCGCGGACCATGGCGCGGGCCAGGGCCACGCACTGGCGCTGGCCTCCCGAGAGCGAGGTGCCGCGCTCGGTCACGACGGTGTCGTACCCCTCGGGGAGGCGCACCAGCACCTCGTGGACGCCGGCGGCCCGGGCCGCGACGATGGCGGCCTCGCGGGAGAGCCCGCGGCCCCCGTAGGTGATGTTCTCCCAGATCGGGCCCTGGAACAGGTACGGCTCCTGCGGCACGTAGGCCACCTGCTCGCGCAGGCCGGCGATCGAGAGATCCCGCAGGTCGACGCCGTCGAGCAGCACGGCGCCGTCGGTTGGGTCGTAGAAGCGGGGCACCAGCCGGAGCAGCGAGCTCTTGCCCGACCCGGTCTGGCCGACGATCGCGACGCGGGCCCCGGCGGGCACCTCGAGCGACACGTCGTTCAGGGCACGGCGGCCATCCGGGTAGTCGAGGCGGACGTGGTCGAAGGTGAGCGCGCCGAGGACGCGGGCCGGCTTCGTCGCGGAGTCGCGCTCGGGGATCCGCTCGTCCGTGTCGAGCACCTCGGCCAGGCGCTCGGCGGCCGCCGAGCCGCGCGTGATGGTGTTGCCGAGCTTGGCGAGCTGCCGGACCGGCGAGTACATGCCGCGCAGGTAGGCCATGAACACCAGCAGGTCGCCGGGGGTGAGGTGGCCGCTGATCACGGCCGTGGTCCCGAACCAGACCACCAGCACCGTGGCGGCGGTCATCAGGAACGTCACGGTCGGGGTGAAGGCAGCCTGGGCGGCTACCGCCTCCTGGTTCGCCTCGAGCGACCGGGCGCTGGCCCGGCCGTAGCGATCGGCCTCGTCGTCCTCGCGACCGAAGGCCTGGACTGCGGTGATCGAGGTGAGCACCTCCTGGGCGACGCCGGTGGCGGTGCCCTCCCACCGGCGTGCCTGCCGCTGCTGACGCTTGATGCGGCCCAGGAACTCCCGCATGGCGAGGTACAGGACGGGCGTCAGCGACATCGCGACGAGCGTGTACTGCCAGTCGACCATGAGCATGATCAGGAGCATGCCGGCCAGCGTCAGCACGTTGTTGGTGACGGTCGGAACGGCGTTGACCATGACCCCCTGGACCGCCTGGACGTCGCCGCCCAGCCGGCTCAGCAGGTCGCCGGTCACCCGGCGCTGGTGGAAGGCGAGCGACTGGCCCTCGATGTGGCGGAAGAGATCCCGTCGAAGGTCGAACACGACTCGCTGGCCGGCCTGCGCCACCAGCCGGTCGGCCGCGTAACGGAAGATGCCGAGCCAGATGGCGATCACCAGCATGGTCAGCGCAAGGACGTCCAGCCGGAGGCCCTGCTGCTGCGGGAGGAACCCGAGCCAGGCGGGGAGCGGCTGGGTGCCGATGACGTTGTCGAAGATCAGCTTGAGCGGCCACGGCTCCAGCCACTGCATGGCCGCCTGGACCACGCTCGCGGCGAGTCCGGCGGCGAGCATGCCGCGCACGGGCCGCAGGTAGGGGACGAAGCGACGGATCATGCGGCGGCCCTCCCGGTGGGCGTGGCGATCGCGAGGGGCGCCGCGGCCAGCATGCGGGCCGCAACTGCGCTCCAGGCGTGGGTCGAGATCGCCCGCAGGCGCGCGCCGGCGGCCAGCGAGGGCGACCGGGGGTCGTCGAGGGCGCCGGCGATCGCGTCGGCCAGGGCGACCGGATCGTCGGGCGGCACCAGCCGACCCCAGCCGGCCAGCAGGTCCTCGATCGGGTCGAAGCGGGACGACACCACCACGCGCGCCGCGGCCATGGCCTCCACCACCTTCAGTGGCTAGAAGTAGAAGCCGACCCCGGAGGCCGGCATGACGTAGGGCGCCGTCGCCACGTCAAACGCCGCCAGGTGGGCGGGCATCGCCGTGCTGGGCACCGCGCCCGCGAACCGGACGCGACCGGGGAGCGTCGCGGCGGCGACGTCCTCGCGCCTCGCGTGTACCGGCCCGTCGCCCACGACCAGGGGGCGGAGCCGCGGCCGCCGGTCGGCGGGGAGCGCCGCGGCCCGGAGCAGCACGTCGACACCGTGCCAGGGCTTCAGGCTGCCCGCGAAGCCGACCACCTCGGCGCCCTCGAGACCCAGGCCCCGGCGGACATCGGCCGCCCGGTCCGGGTCCGGCGCGAACCGCTCGACGTCGACGCCGTTCGGCACGACGGTGACCTGTGCGACCCCGCGGGATCGCGCCCACCCGGCAAGCGGCGGCGAGACGGCCACCGCGTGTGTGCCCTCGAGCGCGCGCCGCTCGAGCAGTTCGCCCGCGGCGGCGTCGGCGACGCCCTGGTAGCCGGCGCGTTCAGCGGTCACGGGGGCGTTGATCTCGACGAGGCGCGGCACGCCGAGGCGCCGTGCGAGGTCGGTGCCCCCGCCGGCGAAGAGCGACAGCCGCTCGACCAGCAGGCCGGGGCCGAACGCCCGGATGGCCGGCTCCGCGTCCGCGAGGAACCGGTCCACGGCCGCGATCCGGCCGGCGTCGCTTCCCGGGCCGCGACCCAGGGGGCCTGGATCGAGCACGACCAGCTCGACGCCGTCGGGCGCGGGCCCGGCCGCACGCATCGCCACCAGCAGGACGTCGTGGCCGGCTCGCGCGAAGGCGCGGGTGATCTCGCCGACGTGGACGGAGGCGCCCTTGATTCCCCCGACCGGGATGCCGGGGTCCGGCAGGAGATAGGCGATCCTCATCACGATGCTCCCGGCTCGTGCATGCCGGGCCGTGGCAGGGGCCGCGCCGCCACGGGCTGTGGCGTCGTGATCGGGGCGCGGAGCTGGTGCGCTTCCCCGGCCCGCGCGGCGTCGAGCATCAGCCGGGCGACGTTCCGGACGGCGGCGGAGCGATCGAAGCGCTCTAGGACGCGGGACCGGCCGGCCGCGCCGAGCCGCTGGGCGAGGGCCGGGTTCCCGACGAGGCGGGCGATGCGGTCCGCGACGGCCGCCGGGTCGGACGGCGGCACGAGGAAGCCGGTCACGCCGTCGACGACGGCCTCCGGGATCCCCGCCACGTCCGAGGCGACCACTGCGAGACCGCTGGCCATGGCCTCCAGCACCACGTTCGGCACGCCGTCGCGGTCGCCGTCGGGGAGCACCACGCTGCACTGGACGAAGGCGTCCGCGTCGCGGTACGCGCCCGCCACGTTCCCGTGGCTGAGGGCGCCGTCGAAGGTGACGGCGCCGTCGATGCCGAGGGCCCGGGCGTGTGCCTCGAGCTCGGCGCGCAGGGGTCCTGCGCCGACGATCCGGCATGTGACGCCGTGGCCCTCCCGGGCGAGCAGCGCGAGCGCGTCGAGCAGCACGGGGTAGCCCTTCTTCTCGACGAGCCTGCCGGCCGCGAGGAGCCGGAAGGGGCGCTCACCGTCAGCGGGACGCGCACCCGCGGCGGGGGCGTGCTCACTGGCGGAGGGGCGCTCGCTGGCGGCGGGACGCTCGCCCGCGCCGAAGGGAACTGCGAGGGCCGTCTCGCCCGGGTGGAACCGGCGCGCGTCGACCCCGTGGTACTGGAGCCGGATGCGTTCCGCCGCGGGTCCCGCGATCCCGGCCAGCTCCGCCCGGGCACTCTCCGAGCAGACCAGCATGAACTCCGCCGCGGCCGCGCGGCGGGCGAGCTGCTCCGGGTCCGACACGTAGATGTCCTTGGCGTGCGCCGCGAAGCTGAACGGGAGCCCGGTGAGCAGATGGACCTGGTGGGCGACCGCCGCGGGCCCGTGGGCGAACGCGGCGTGGAGGTGCCGTGCATCGTCCCGTTCGAGCCGCGCGGCAAGGTGGCCGGCATCCACGAAGTGGGACAGGGCCGCCCGGCGCTGTCGGTGGCCGAACGCGTCGACCAGGGTGCGCCAGTAGCGGGCCGGGTGGCCTGCGGCGACGCGCGCGTGGCCCACCAGCGTGGAGCCCAGCCAGCCGAGGCGGGCACGGACGGCCGGCTCGGGACGCAGGTAGGCGAGAGGGCCACGTACCCGCGCGACATCCGGCTGGACCAGCGACTCGTGCGGGTCGCGGATCGCGAACAGCCGGAGCGGCACGCCCGCGTCCTCGAGCCCGAGCACCTCGTCGAGGATGAACGTCTCGGACAGACGGGGGAACCGCTTCGTCAGGTACGCGACCGGGCGCACGGGTTCGTCCGCCGCCACGCCGGGCACGACCGGCGCAGGGCCGCGCGCCGGGACCCGGGTCATGCCGGCACCGGGAGCGCCGCCGGCAGGGCGGCCGCCACGCCGATCGGGAGCGGGCTCCGGATCCGGCTCTGCTGCGCCACCCGCGCCTCGGCGAGGAGGAGCTCGCGCAGGCGGGGCAGCCCGAGTCGGTCGAAGGGAACCGCGGAACGCCGGGGCTCGTCGAGGGCGCTTGCCAGCGCGACGGCCAGGCGATCCACGAGCGCGTCGCCTGCCTCCACCACCCGCACGAGCCCGCGGCCCGCGAACAGCTCCGCGCGGATTGCCTGCTCGCGGCGCGGCCAGGTCCGGGGCACCACGATGGTGGGCGTTCCGCTGGGGACGGCTTCCATCAGCGAGTTGTAGCCACCCATGGTCACCACCACGCTGGCGGCGGCCATGATGCCCTCGAGTCCGGGGATGAACTCCTCGAGGTGACCGGCGCGGCTGGCGAACACCTCCGCCTCCAGGGCCTCGCGCTCGCCGGCCTCCATCAGGGGACCGCTCACCAGCAGGCTCGGCAGGCCATGCCGTTCTGCCGCGGCGAGCGTCGCGCGCAGCACGTCGATGCCGTCGCCGCCCCCGCCGGCGGTGCCCAGCACGAACCGCATCCCGGGCGTCCAGCCCTCGAGCGGGACCTGTGCTGCCTGCGCGGGCTGGCGGCAGAGGTAGCCGCAGTACGTCGTGCGTTCGAGCGTCGGGCCGGGGATCCCGTACTCTCTCACGTCCACCAGGTCGCGGCTGCCGTACACGGCCACGCGGTCGTACACGTCCCGGAGCGTCCGTGCCACGTCCTGCTCGGTCCATGCCCGCCGCACGGCAGCCGGGTCGTCGACCACGTCGCGCAGGCCCAGCACGATCCGGGTGGCCGGCGACCAGCGCTGCAGCGCGTCGAACACCGGCAGCAGCTCGCCCTTCATCCCCTGCGGGGCGTGATCCACCAGGAACACGTCGGGCTCGAAGCGGCGGGCCACGTCCGCCATGATCGCGGTCCGCGCGCGGCGGACCACGGAGAACGGGAGCTGCGGGTTGCGGGCGGCGTACTCGTCGACGCCGGTCTTCACCACGGGCGGGAGCGGCACGAGGGTCAGGTTCCGCGGGAAGTGAAACCGCTGCGCCACCGGCGAGCCGCTCAGCAGCACAACCTGCAGCCCCGGGATGTGCTCCAGCAGGTCCTCCGCGATGAGCACGTTGCGTCGCAGGTGCCCGAGGCCGTACGTGTCGTGGGAGTACAGGAGAAGGCGCTGCATGCCGGGTCGCGTGTTCATGCCACTCGCTCCAGTCGGTGGGACGGCCGAACGGGCCGCGAAGGTTGGGTGTTGGAGGTGCCGATGCGGTCGCGGAGCCAGGCCACTTCCCGGGCGTACCCGTCGGCGAACGTGACGCGTGGCCGGAAGCCGAGCAGGTCGCGGGCGCGGGACAGGTCCGCCTCGGTGTGGCGGACGTCTCCCCGTGCCACGGCACTGTGCTCGGCCCGGACCGGCCGACCGACCAGGTCCTCGAGGAGCGCGACCGCCTCCAGCAACGTCACGCGGGATCCGCCGCCGACGTTGACGGCGAGCCCGGCCACCGGGGCCGACGCGGCCAGGACGGTGGCC
>DAIDTV010000099.1 GCA_027457005.1 Chloroflexota bacterium | reverse complement strand
CTCGTCAAGCGTCCCGCGACGTACATCACGCTCGGAATCTTCCTCGGCGTGCTCGTCCTCCTGTTCGTGGCGGTCGGAGCGAGCTACCGGACGATCACCACGCTTCCGGCCGATCAGGGCGGCGGCCCGCAGGCCCAGGCCGCGATCCGGTCACTCCTGGAGTTCCCGGGCGCGTACGGCGCGGTGGTGAGCTTCGTGGCCAGCATCGGCGGGCTCTTCGCGATCGCGTACGGCGCGGCGGCGGCCGGGGCCGACTGGGGCTGGGGCATGGTCAAGGTCGCGGTCGCGCTGGGCGAGAGCCGGAGCCGATACATCCTAACCAAGCTGGCGGCGGTCCTGCTGCTGCTTATCCCGGCGTCGCTGCTCGCCTTCCTGGTCGGCCTGGCGGCCGTGGCCCTCGCGGCCTCCCTGGCGGGGATCGGGCTCTCCGGCGCCGGCGATGCCGCCATCCTCCAGTCGCTGCCGTGGATGCTGGCGCGGAGCTGGCTTGCCCTGGGGGAGCAGGCCGCCATCGGATTCGCCATCGCCACCCTGGCCCGCAGCCAGCTGGCCGGCCTGGGCGTGGGCATCGGGATCTACTTCGTGGAGTCGTTCGCCGTCAGCTTCTGGCCCGAGTACGTCCGGTACCTGCCGTTCAGCGTGGTCAGCTCCCTGCTCCGGGACCCCGCGTCGACGCTCGCCGTCGGGGAGCGGGCCAGTCGTTACACCATCGACCAGGCAACCGCGCTCCTCCTCGTGGCCGGCTACCTCGCCATTTCCGCGGTCGTGTCGGCCATCGTGCTGGAACGCGCCGAGATCACGGAGTGACCCACGGGCCTCGGGCAGACGAAGCCGCCGCGGCGCCACCCATCGCGACCTGGGCACCGGCGGGGCGGCCGCTCGGGTTCGACGTCCTCGTCGGGCCGCCGGACCTCTCGACCCGTGCCCGCCGCGGCCGGCTGACCCTCCCGCACGGCGTGGTGGAGACTCCCACCTTCATGCCGGTCGGCACCAACGCGACGGTCAAGGCGCTCGACCCGGACGATCTCCGTGAGGTGGGCGCGCGGATGATCCTCGCCAACACGTACCACCTCTACCTGCGCCCCGGGCATGAGCGGATCGCCAGGCTCGGTGGCCTCCACGCGTTCATGGCCTGGGACGGCCCGATCCTGACCGACAGCGGCGGGTTCCAGGTGGTGAGCCTCGCCGACCTGCGGGAGATCGACGAGGAGGGCGTCACCTTCCGCTCGCACCTCGACGGATCCACGCACCGGTTCACGCCGGAACACTCGATCGCCGTGCAGGAGGCGCTCGGGTCGGACGTCGCCGTCGCGCTGGATCACCCCGTGCCACCCCATGCCTCGAGCCGCGCCGAGGTGGCGGATGCGATGCGCCGAACCCACGCCTGGGCGGAACGGTCGCTGGCGGCGCACCGGCGGGAGGACCAGGCGCTGTTCGGGATCGTGCAGGGCGGGCTGGAGCCGGACCTGCGTGCCGAGTCGACCCGGGCCATCGCGGCGCTGCCGTTCGACGGGATCTGCATCGGCGGGCTAGCCGGCGACGAGACGGCGGCACAGCGCCGTGCGGCCCTCGACCTCGCGATCCCCCTGCTGGCGGACGATCCCCGACCGCGCTACCTGATGGGGCTCGGCTCCCCGCTCGACATGCTCGACGCGGTCGACCGTGGCATCGATCTCTTCGACTCCGTGCTGCCCGCGCGCGTGGCCCGCAACGGCACGCTCTGGGTCCCGGGCGGGCGGCTCAACATCCGAAATGCCCGCTTCCTGGACGACGCCCGGCCGGTGCTGGAGGGCTGCCCGTGCCGCCTGTGCCGGAGCTTCTCGCGAGCCTATCTCGCCCACCTCTTCCGCGCCGAGGAGCTGCTCGCATACCGGCTCGCAACTTGTCACAACCTGACCTTCACCCTAGACTTCATGGCGCGGCTCCGGCAGGCCATCGAGGCCGGAACGCTCCACCAGTTCAGGCACGAGGAGCTCGCACGCCGCGTCCCCGATGATCCGGATCCCCCCGGGATAAGTGACAGCCAAGCTGGCACGAAGATGGGGTGAAGTCACAGTCGACCCGCACCGTCTACGCTGGCGGTGCACCGCGGAGGCGGAGGCATGGGAACCAAGAATCGCCCTCACCGCGAAGTCAAGAAGAAGCCGAAGGAAACGGTGTCGAAGGCGCGGATCCAGCCGCTCCTCGACGCCCCGCCGCAGAACGTCGAGGTCATCAAGCCGCGCCGCAAGCCGCGGGACGAGGAAGAGGCAGAGGAGGCCTAGCGCCGGCCCTCGGCCCCGGACGGGAGAGAGCACAGCATGGCCATCACGGGGTCCGGTCAAGCGGCCGGCGCAACGCGCAACGGGGATGGGACGGCGGACCGGGCAGCCGGTGAGCGGACGCGGGCCGTGGATGCCGCGATCCTGGCCATCGAGAAGCAGTTAGGGCGCGGCTCGATCATGCGGCTGGGATCCCGCGAACGCCAGCAGGTCGATTCCGTGCCCACGGGCTCCATCGCGCTGGACCTGGCGCTGGGAGTCGGTGGCATCCCGCGCGGGCGCGTCACCGAGATCTTCGGCCCTGAATCGTCGGGCAAGACCACCCTGTGCCAGCACGTGCTCGCGGAGGCGCAGCGTCGGGGAGGCGTGGTCGCGTTCATCGACGTCGAGCACGCCCTTGACCCGAAGTACGCCAAGGCGTGCGGCGTCAATGTCGACGAGCTGCTGGTGAGCCAGCCGGACACCGGCGAGCAGGCGCTCGAGATCACCGAGACCCTGATCCGTTCCGGCGGCGTGGACTGCGTGGTCGTCGACTCCGTCGCGGCGCTGGTGCCCCGAGCGGAGATCGAGGGCGAGATGGGGGACTCGTTCGTCGGCATCCAGGCGCGCCTGATGAGCCAGGCGCTGCGCAAGCTCACCGGGGCCGTGAGCCGCTCCAACACCGCGCTGGTGTTCACCAACCAGCTCCGCGAGAAGATCGGGGTCATGTTCGGCAACCCCGAGACCACCCCCGGCGGACGCGCGCTGAAGTTCTACGCGAGCGTGCGGCTCGACATGCGCCGCATCGAGACCATCAAGCAGGGCACGGAGCCCGTGGGCAGCCGCGTCCGCGTGAAGGTCGTGAAGAACAAGGTCGCGCCGCCGTTCCGCGTCGCCGAGTTCGACGTGATGTACGGGACCGGGATCTCGCGCGAAGGGGGGCTGCTCGACGTGGGCGTGGCCACCGACATCGTCGGCAAGACGGGTGCGTGGTTCACCTACGGCGAGACGCGCCTCGGCCAGGGCCGCGAAGCAGCCAAGGAGTTCCTGCGGCAGAACGCCGACATCGCGCAGCAACTGGAGACCGAGATCCGCGCCAGGGTCGCCAACATCGAGCTGCCGGTCGAGGGGATCGCCGAGGCCGAGTGACCGCCGTCGCGGTTGGGTTGCCTTCGCCGGGGTCGAGCCGCCTTCACGGCAGCCGGGTGGCGACCGGTCCCGGCGGATTGCGGTCACCGGGGTCGCCGGCGCGCCGGGGAGCCCCAGGGGCGGCCGAGGGAAGGCCTTCGCGGCCGATCGCGCCACGCCCACATCTGTCCGAGGACCGACGCGTGCGCCGCCTGACGTCGCCCGAGCCGGCCCCAGCGCCCCCATGAGCCGCCGGAGCACGCCTGCTTCCCGGGCCGCGGCACACGAGCGACGAGCTGCTCTGACCGACACAGGGGAGGTCATGGACGCCACTGCGCGGTTCCTGGAGACTCGCCCACGGAGCGTCGCCGAGACCCGCCGCCGGCTGACCGACGCCGGGTATCCCTCGCCCCTCATCGAGGAGGTGGTGACGCGCCTGACCGAGCTCGGCTACCTGGACGACGCCGCGTTCGCGCGTGCCTGGGTGGAGAGCCGCGACCGCGCGCATCCCCGCGGGGAGTCGGCGCTGCGCCGCGAGCTGGCGCTCAAGGGCATCGACCGGGACGTGGCCGAGGCCGTGCTCGAGGAACGGCGCACGTCCGGCTCCCCGGACGACCGCCGGGCCGAGGGCGGCTCGCGCATCCCGGGTGCCGGCCTCGTCACGGGCCGCGACCGCGGCGAGGCAACTCCGGACCCGGACGACGTCGCAGCCCGGCGCGTCCTGGATCGCCGTTCGGCGGTCCTCCTGCGCGAGTCGGATCCCCGGCGGCGCCGCGCGAAGGCGTACGCCCTGCTGGCGCGTCACGGGTTCGATCCCGGTACCTGCCGGGCCGCGACCGAGGCCTGGATCGCCGGCTCCATTCCCGGCCCGGACGGCGACGACGTTTGACGCCGGATCGGAAGCGCGTATAGGCTTCGGTGCGGATCGATAGTGCGGCGCGCGCACCTCAACGGCCGGGGCGCTCGGCCAGCGATCGTGGCGCCGCGAATTCTGGCCCGAGCGACCCGTGCGTCCAGGTGGGAGCGCACGGCACCACTACCTTCACATTCCACCTTCCAGCCGGCGGGCTGGACGGGAGGCTCACATGCCAGATAACGCCGTCCTCCTGGCGGTGGTGGCGATCGTCGTCATCGTCGGCGGGGCCGCGCTCGGATTCGTGGCGCGCGGGATGTGGGCCGCGCAGGCCGTGCGGGCCGCCCAGGACAAGGCCGGGCGGATCGTGGCGGAGGCGCGCGCCCAGCAGAAGGAACTCATCCTCCAGGCCAAGGACGAGCAGGTCCGCCTCCAGCGCGAGACCGCCGAAGAGGAGCGGGCCAAGCGCGCGGAGCTCACCGCCCTGGAGCGCCGCCTCCTGCAGCGGGACGAACAGCTCGACCAGCGCACCGACATGCTGGAGCAGCGCGATCGCAAGCTGCTCGACCGCGAGCGCGAGCTGCAGGACCAGCGCGATGCGCTCAGCCGGGCACGGCAGGACCAGATCGCCGCCCTCGAGCGCGTCAGCGCGATGACCGCCGACCAGGCGAAGGCCGTCCTGCTGGAACAGGTCCGCGAGGAAGCCGAGCACGACGCGGTCCGCGTTGCCCGGGCCATCGAGCGGGAGGCCCGCGAGGAGGCGGAGGACCGCGCGCGCGAGATCGTGGTCACCGCGATCCAGCGCATCATGGCCGACCACACCGCCGAGATGACGGTCTCCGTGGTGCCCCTCCCGTCGGACGAGATGAAGGGCCGCATCATCGGCCGCGAGGGGCGCAACATCCGCGCCCTCGAGCAGGCCACCGGGATCGACCTGATCATCGACGACACCCCGGAGTCGGTGCTGATCAGCGGTTTCGACCCGGTCCGCCGCGAGGTCGCGCGCCTGGCGCTCACGAAGCTCATCCAGGACGGGCGCATCCACCCCGGCCGGATCGAGGAAGTGGTCGCCAAGGCTCGCGCCGAGGTGGACGTGATCATGCGCCAGGCCGGCGAGCAGGCCGCCTACGACGCCGGCGTGCCGGGTCTGCCGCCCGAGATCATCAAGCTGCTCGGGCGCCTCAAGTACCGCACCAGCTACGGCCAGAACGTGCTGAAGCACGCGGTGGAGACGAGCCGCCTTGCGGCCATCATCGCCGCCGAGACCGGCGCCGACATCCAGGTCGCCAAGATGGGCGGGCTGCTCCACGACATCGGCAAGGCGGTCGACCACGAGGTGGAGGGGCCGCACGCCGCGATCGGCGGGCAGATCGCGCAGCGCAACGGCCTTCCGCCGAGGGTCACCAACGCGATCGCAGCGCACCACCAGGAGGTGGAGTACGCCTGCATCGAGGCGCCCATCGTCCAGATCGCCGACGCCATCAGCGCCAGCCGGCCGGGGCGAATCGATGGAGGCCTACGTCAAGCGCCTCGAGGACCTGCAGGCCATCGCGGACGGCTTCCCGGGCGTCGAGCGCTCCTTCGCCGTGCAGGCCGGGCGCGAGGTGCGCATCCTGGTGCGTCCCGAGGAGATCGACGACCTCGCCTCGATGCGGCTCGCGCGCGACATCGTGAAGAAGATCGAGGAGTCGCTGACGTACCCCGGGCAGATCAAGGTCACGGTGATCCGCTA
>DAIDTV010000098.1 GCA_027457005.1 Chloroflexota bacterium | reverse complement strand
AATCAAGACTTTGGAAGACCTGAAAGGCATGCAAATCCGGGCTGCCGGTACTGCCCAGGCTGCTTTTGTGAAAGCTCTGGGAGCTACCCCCGCCGTAATCGCCCCTCCGGAGATCACGGGGGAGCCACTCGACGACGAACCCCGCGCGCACTGACAAGACGGGGGCGAGACGCCATCTCGCCCCCGTCGGCTGACCCGCGCCGCATGGCAGTGGCACCGCCACGCTATACGCGCTGCTCGGTGCTCGGCTTCTCCCACAGGTTCACGCCGCCCTCGACCGCGTACCGGTCGATCTCGGCCAGCTCATCCGGGGAGAAGGCCAGGTTGGCGAGGGCCGCGACGTTCTCGCGGACCTGCGCCGGCGAGCTGGCGCCGATCAGCGTGGTGGTCACCCGAGGGTCGCGCAGCACCCACGCGTAGGCCATCTGCGCGAGGGTCTGGCCGCGCCGCCGCGCGATCTCGTTGAGCGCCCGGACCCGCGCCAGGTTCTCCTCCGTCAGCATCTCGCGCTGGAAGGAGTCGCCGCCCGGGCGGTTGATCCGCGCATCGGCGGGGATCCCGCCCAGGTACTTGTCGGTAAGCAGCCCCTGGGCAAGCGCCGTGAACGCGATCATCCCGGCGCCGACCTCCTCGAGGGCGTCGAGCAGCTCCGGTTCGACCCATCGGTTCAGGAGGTTGTACGAGGGCTGGTGGATCAGCAGGGGCACCCCCTCCCCGCGGAGGATCGCCGCGGCCTCGCGGGTCTTCCGGGCCGAGTACGACGAGATGCCCACGTAGAGGGTCTTGCCCTGCCGGACCGCCGTGGCGAGCGCACCCATCGTCTCCTCGAGCGGCGTGTCGACGTCGAAGCGGTGCGAGTAGAAGATGTCGAAGTAGTCGACGCCGACGCGGCGGAGGCTCTGGTCGAGGCTGGCCAGCACGTACTTGCGCGAGCCGCCGCCCTGGCCGTAGGGACCCGGCCACATGTCCCAGCCGGCCTTGCTCGAGATGATCAGCTCGTCACGGTGCGCCGCCAGGTCCTCGCGCAGGATCCGCCCGAAGTTGCGCTCGGCACTGCCGTACGGCGGGCCATAGTTGTTCGCCAGGTCGAAGTGCGTGATGCCGAGATCGAAGGCCGTGAACACGATCTCGCGCTGCGTGGCCAGGGGCGTGAAGTCGCCGAAGTTGTGCCACAGGCCCAGCGAGAGCAGCGGCAGGCGCAGGCCGCTCCGCCCGCAGAAGCGATAGGCCATGGCGTCGTAGCGTGCGGAAGCGGGCAGGTGGCTCATGGTCGATCCTCCGGTGTGGCGAGTCGCTGGGGCGGGCCGCGGCGGGGCAGCGGACCGTCGTTCGAGGCGGCAGGGATCAATCGGCTGGACTTACGACCTGAGCTGCACGGCCCGTCGCTCGCACTCGGTGACCAGGACATCGAGACGGCCGATGGCGGCGGCGTCGGTCGCCACGGTATCCTCGCCGCCTCCTGCTGCCGGGGCGCCGCGTGACGCCACGATGCTCCTGATCTCGGCCAGGACGCGGGCGGCGAACGCCTGATCATCCCGCGCATCATCCAGCCAGCGCATGCCGGAGGGGGCGTACCCGGTCCAGCGCCGCGAAACCAACGCGGCGGCGACCTCATCCCGGGCATCGTCCCACCGGAGCGACCGCACCCTGATCACGTCGTTGGCGGCGGCCAGCAGGTCGGCGGCAGCCAGGCGTGCACGTTCCTCGGCGGTGGCAAAGTCCTCACTCATCGTCGCAACCTCGGGCCCAGCCTACGCTCGTCACCGCGGCAGGTCCAGACGCAGCGCGCCCGGACACGAGCGAGATCAGCCGTGCCGGCTCGCCAGTTGCGCCAGTCGTGCGTCGGAGATACCGAAGTGGTGGGCCACTTCGTGGCGCACCGTGGCGGCGACGCCGCGTGCCAGCGCTTCGGGATCGCGAAAGAGGCGCAGATGCGGACCACGGAAGATCGTGATCTTGCTCGGCAGGGCCGCGTCGCTCGCTCCGTAGGCCGTCCGCGGAATCCCGGTATAGAGCCCCAGCAGCCCCGGCGCGCCCACCTGCGCAAGCTCGCCCGGCGTCGGCTCCTCCTCGATCACCACGGCCACCGAGTCGAGCCGCTCGCGGAAGGGCGCCGGCAGGCCGTCGAGTGCGACGACGACGAGGGACTCGAACGTGTCGGGGTGATCGGCTTCGGGCGGCCGGTTGGAAGCGGGAAGGTGCGGGTCCGCGGCCATCGCGCGATTATCGCTCCCGCCACGCCACGTGCGCCTCACGGGCCGCCCCCGGGGCGGTGTTCCGCGGCAGAGCACTCGTCCATCGCAGCACCTCGATCGCTCAACGCAGACCAGATGCGCGATCGGTGGCATCCGTCCCGGCCGGACAGCGGTGTCGTTCGCGGCCACCGGGGTGACGTTGATCCTTCGCCGCCGCCGGGTGGCTACCCCGCCCCCGGCCCCTCCGGCGGCAGCAGCCGGTACCCGGCTCCGCGCAGGGCCTGCAGCAGCGGCGGGAGCCCTGGCACGTTGAGCTTGCGACGCAGGTAGCCCACGTAGACGTCGACGATGTTGCTGCCCGGGTCGAAGTCGTACTCCCAGACCCGGTCCAGGATCTGGGCGCGCGAGAGGACCTGGTGGGGGTGGCGCATCAGCAGTTCGAGCAGCGCCCACTCGCGGGGTGCCAGGTCGATGCGCCGGCCGTTCCGCCAGGCCACCTTGGTGACCAGGTCGAGCTGGAGGTCCCCGACGACCAGCACCGACGACGCGGTCTGGTCGCGCGCGCGCAGGCTCGCGCGGATGCGGGCGAGCAGCTCCTCGAAGTGGAAGGGCTTCGTGACGTAGTCCGCGGCTCCGGAGTCGAGCCCCTGCACCTTCGATTCGACGTCGTCGCGGGCCGTGAGGATGATCACCGGGAGGGCGGGGAGGCGGGCGCGCAGGGTGCGCAGGACGACCCGGCCGTCGGTCCGGGGGAGCCCGAGGTCGAGCAGCACGAGGTCCAGCGCCTCGCCCTCGGCCTCGCTCACCGCCAGCGCCTCGTCCCCGTCGCGCGCCACCAGCGTGGCGTACCCCTCCGCCCTCAGCCCCTTGGTGAGGAACGAGGCGATCCGCTCGTCGTCCTCCACGATCAGGACCCTCATCGGTGCGCCACGGCCCCCAGCGTCCGGTCCGGCCCAGGTCCCGCACCGTGCGGCGCCCGCTCCTGGGCCGCGCCGACGGCCACGATGCGCGAGCCGGGCAGCACGATCCGCACCACCGTGCCGATCCCCGGGGTGCTCTCCAGCCCCGCCTGGCCTCCGTGCGCCTCGGCCACCGCGCGCACGATCGCGAGGCCCAGCCCCGCCCCCCGGGAGCTCCGATCGCCGGAGCGGACGAATCGCTCGAACAGGTGGGCCTGATCCTCCGGGGCGATGCCGCGGCCTCCGTCAGACACGGCAATCACGATCCGGTCGTCGCAATGGGCGTCGAGCGCGATGAACTCACCGGGGCCGGTGGCCTTGACGGCGTTGTCGACCAGGTTGAGGAGCGCGCCCCGCAGCTTGGTGCGGTCGACCAGGATAACGGCGTCGGGCACGCTCCCGAGCGACCAGCGGCGCGGGGCGAGCGCCTGGGCCGCCTCGAACAGGTCGGCCATGAACGAGCGCAGGTCCACCTGCTCCTCGTCCAGGGAGTCCGGCTCCATGGCGCGCCCGAGGAACAGCAGCTGGTCGACCAGCGAAACGGTGTGCGTGAGTTCGTCCAGGACGAGCGCGACGGTCTCCTCGGTCTCGGCGGCATCCCGGTAGCCGCCCCGGCGCAGCACCTCGAGGTGGCCGCGGATCACGGTGAGCGGCGTGCGCAGCTGGTGCGACGTCTCCGAGAGGAGCTGGCGCTGGGCACGGAACGCCTGTTCGATGCGTTCCAGCATGTCGTCGAACGTGCGGGCCAGGCGGCCGACCTCGTCGTCCGCGCCCTGGTACCCGAGGCGGAGGCCCAGCCGCTCGTGCGTGATCGCGTGCGCGGCCGCGGTGACGCGGTCCACGGTGTACAGCACGCGCCGCAGCAGCAGGTACGTGCCGATCAGCGTGAGGAACAGCGCGGCGCCCGCCTCGAGGCCGGTGACCAGGAGCGCGTCGCGCGACTGGGCCTGGAGGCCGGCCAGGCTGGAGCTAGCGACCAGGACCCCCGCGTTGCGCCCGTCGACGATGATCGGCGAAGCGAGCAGGCGGTACTGCTGGCCCTGCAGCGTGACGGTCTCGAGGGTCGTCGCCGCCGGCGGCCGGGCCAGCCAGGCCTGGATCTGCGCGACCCCCTGCGGTGCCGTTGCGCTGTCGGCAGGTGGCGCGCCGGCGATCTCGATGATCAGCCCGTTGCCGCGGGCCAGCAGGTGCGTCTGCACGTACTGCCGCGCGAAGACGTCCAGTGCCTGCCCCGCCGGGCGCTGCGCGGCGGCGGAGCTGAACTCCGGGATCTCCTCGGCCAGGTCCCGGTCGAGCGACCGTGAGAGCTGACCCACGAAGAGCTGGCTGACCGCCACGAGCACCACGGCGAGCGCCAGCGAGAGGAGCAGGCCGTACAGGAGCATCAGCCGCGGGACCAGGCCCAGCCGGGCCAGCGACCGCGGCACCAGGCGCCCCGTCCGATTCTCCGGCCCTGTCCCGCCCTCCACGACGCGCGAGAGCATAGCACCGGGCGATGGCGGGGCCGCCCGCATCAGGCGGTTGCCAGGACCGGCTCCGGCAGGTCGTCCGCGGCCGGCCGCGATCGCAGGGCCCACTCGATGGGCGCCCACACCACCGGGTGGAAGCTCGTCGGGGCGCCGCGACCCACGCCGTACACCACGAAGCCGGCATCGCGCCAGCGGTCCGCGGGCAGCACGTTGACGGCGTCGAGCACGATGCGTCGCGCCATCGCGTCGCCGAACAGCACGGGATCGAGCGCCGCGTAGTCGCTCCACCCGGTGGCAACCACCAGCGCGTCCGCCCCGGCCGCGACGTCGAGCGCCCGGTCGACGCGGGGCGCCGGCAGCGCCAGCGGCGCGGCGAGCGGGTCCTGGACGCGCACCTCGGCGCCGCGCTCCACGAGCAGGCGCACCAGGTCCACCGCCGGTGAGTCCCGGGTGTCGTCCGTGCCGGGCTTGAAGGCGAGGCCGAGCACGCCGACTCGGGCACCGGCCAGGCCCCCGAGGGCGGTCTCCAGCTTGTCGACCACCGAGAGGCGGGCGCGGGCGTTGATCTCCTCCGCGGCCGCGGCGAGCGGCGCGGTGTAGCCCACGGCCTCGCCGACGGCCAGCAGGCCGGAGAGGTCCTTGGGCAGGCACGATCCGCCGTAGCCCGGGCCCTGGCTCAGGAACTGGGCGCCGATCCGGTTGTCGAGCCCGACGCCGCGCAGGACCGGGCCGGCGTCCGTGCCCAGGCGCTCGCACAGGCCGGCGATCTCGTTGGCGAACGAGATCTTGACCGCCAGGAAGGCGTTGGACGCGTACTTGACCAGCTCGGCGCCGCGGCGGTCGCTGAGCACGACGGGCGGGCCGGGCTCGTAGAGGGCGGCCACCCGCCGTCCGGCGTCCGGGTCCTCAGCGCCGACCACGATCCGGTCCGGGCGGAAGAAGTCCTCCACGGCCCGGCTCTCGCGCAGGAACTCGGGGTTCGAGACCACGTCCACCCGCTGTCCGGGCGCCGCGACCTCGGCGCAGAGGATCTCGAGCGCCTCGCCGGTCCCGGGCGGCACGGTGCTCTTCGTGACGAGCACGAGGTCGCGGTCGGTGGCCGTCACCACCTCGCGCGCGGCCCGTTCGAGCTGGCCGAGATCGGGGGTACCGTCGGGCCGGGGCGGCGTGCCCACGCAGAGGAAGACGATCGACGCGTCGCGCATCGCCTCGTCCACGTCGCCGGTGAAGGCGAGTCTCCCCTCCTCCACCGACCGGGCGACGAGCTCGTCGAGGCCCGGCTCGACGATGTGGATGCCGCCGCGCTGGAGGAGGCCCAGGCGGGCCGGGCTGGCCTCCAGGC
>DAIDTV010000097.1 GCA_027457005.1 Chloroflexota bacterium | reverse complement strand
CCTCATGCCGCTACCCTCACCCTCGGTTCGTCCGATGAGCCGCGGTCTGCGCGATCGCCTGCGCCTCGTCTTCCGGACCGGTCCCGTCGGCTCCGACGAGAACGTGGAAGGAGGCGCGGAGCCGCCCGCGTTGCCCTGGGCCCAGTTCGTCGCGTTCACCGAGGACTGCCGGGTTTCCGGGCGCATCCAGCTCGACAGTGACCGTCTGAGCGACACGCTCAACGGGCACCGGGACTACCTGCTGTGCGATGTGCTGGTCGAGAGCCTCGAGGATGCGCGGACCATCCATGCCGACGAGGTGCCGATCGCCCGCGACGAGCTCATCGCCGTCCTGGCCGATGGCCCCCGCGGCGATCCTGCCCGGCGGACCCACACGCTGACCTATCCGGTCACGGTCACCGCCGGCCCGTACCTGATCCGCGGCAACCTCCATGCCCTGCCCGGCGTGGAGCCGCTCGCCTCCGCCCACCACCGACGGCCGATGATCCCGCTCTCCGACGCGTGGATCGAGTATCGCTCGGGCGGGGCGTCACAGACCGCGTCCTGCGCGACGATCGTGGTCAACCGTGAGGCGGCCGACTGGATCCAGCTCGGCTTCGCCCCCTCCGGTGCCTTCGCCGGCGCTGGTGCCGACGCGATCCCGGCCGCCAGGGGAGTCGCGGCCACCCAGGGTCCGTCGCGGATCTGAAGCTCACCACCCGCTCACCCACGGGCAGGCTCAGCCGGCTGAGCGATCTGCCTCGGGTGCCGACGGGGGCTCTGCCGGTGAGTCCTCTGACGCCGAGACCTGTGCCGGCGAGGCCTGTGCCAGCGAGGCCCGTGCCGGTGAGGATCCGCCGCCTTCCTGTCCCCCGGTTCCGCCCGTGGGTTCCAGGGCCTCGCGGAACTGCGGCAGGTGCTCGACGAGCGCGGTGAAGTCGCGGCGGGCGATGCCCAGGACGCCGACGTCCGTGACCGCGCGGACGGTGGCCGTGCGGCGCGTGGCGCGCATCAGCGCGATCTCCCCGAAATAGCGGCCCGGTCCGAGCCGCGCGAGCGCCACCTCGCCACCATCCGGCTGCTCCCGGACCACCTCCACCTCGCCGTCGGTGATGACGTAGAAGCGTCCGCCGGGCTCGCCCTGCCGGACGATCACCTCGCCGGCCGCGTAGCGCATGGGCAGCACGGCGCCCGACCGCCCGATCCGCACCTGGGTCACGTCGCGCGGGAAGGCGGCCGTCGACAGCCAGTCGAAGAGGAGCGTGGTGCGGCGGTACCAGGAGGGGATGCGGGTGAGGAATGCCCAGCGCCACAGGAGCGGCGCGGAGACCGACCATGCGCCGGCCGCGGACGTCCGCAAGGCCGTAGGAGCGGGACAGCAGCGCCAGCTGCGGGTGCTGGCTGTCGCAGGGGACCAGGGCCGTGCCCCGGATCTCGGCCAGGATGTTGGCCCCGGCGCAGCGCCCCTCGGCACCGGCGCTGGAGATTGTCTCCGGGAAGGGGGTGCCGTCCCGCGGGTTCGGCACGGCCGCCGCGTCACCCGCCGCGTACACCCCGCTCCATCCCGCCACGCGGCAGTACGCATCACACGGAATGCGCCCCCGGGCGAGTTCGAGCGGGAGCCGCCGGGCCAGCGGGTGGGCACCGAGTCCCGTGGTGGCCACGAGCGTGCGCGTGGCAATGACCTCGCCGTAGCGCAACTCGACGGCGCCGGCGGTCGCGGTACCGACTCGGGCGCCGTGTCGGATCTCGATCCCCCAGCGTGCCATCTTTCGCTGCGCCCGCCGGGAGAGCTGCTCGTGCATCGCCGGCAGGATCCGCGTGCCGGGGTCGAGCAGCACGACGCGGACTTCCGTCCGGCTGATCCCGGAGTACAGGCGCAGGGCGTCGTGCAGGAGCCCGGCGATCTCGCAGGCGGTCTCCACGCCGGCGAAACCCGCGCCGGCCACCACGAAGGTCAGCAGGCGCCGGCGCTCCTGCGGGTCGGTCTCGACCGCGGCAAGCTCGAGCATCTCGATCAGGTGGTTGCGCAGGTGGAAGGCGTCGCCGATCGTCTTGAGCGGCAGGCCGTGTTCGGCCAGCCCGGGCGTCCTGGACAGATCGGTGACGACCCCGAACGCGAGGACGAGCATGTCGTAGGGGAGCACCAGCTCGCCCCGCTCGGTTCCGCGGTCGAGGGTGACGGTGCGGGCATCCAGGTCGGCCGCGACCGCCTCGTACGGGTAGAGCGTGATGCCGCGCAGCGTGCCCCGCAGGGGCACCAGGGCGTCCTGGGGCTGGATCAGGTTCGACACGATCTGGGGCAGGAGCCCCTGCCACACGAGCGCCGTCTCCGCGCTCACCATGGCGATCTCGAGCCGGTCGGCCGGCCGGCGCTGGCGCAGCAGCTCGCGCGCCGCAGACACCCCGGCATGGCCGCCGCCCAGGATGACGACCCGCGTGCCTCCCCCCGTCCCTGTCACCGGCTCATTGTGCACGCACGGACAACGGCACGTCGCGCTGACGCCCGCCACGCCGCGCGGATGCCGCTACGCGAGTGACAGGGCCGCGCCCGTGTTGGGCGAGGGCCCCGACCACGCCACCCAGTCCGATCACCTGCGTGTCGTGCACACGGCGGGTGTCCTCTACACTCCGCGACACCGGTCCGATGCCGCCACCCGGCGGGTGATGAGGGAGCCCACGATGACGACCGTCTCCGCGCCACTCGCGCAACCGTCGGCCTTCGCTGTCTTCCGCCGGCGCAGCTTCACGCTGCTCTGGACCGGCCAGTTCGTGTCCACGATCGGCGACGCGCTGCTGATCGCGGGGGCGGGGATCCTGATCTTCCAGCGGACGAACTCGGCCTTCAGCGTGGGACTCATGGCGGCGGCGACCCTCGGCCCGGCCCTGGTGGTGGGGCTCATCGCCGGCGTCGTGGTGGACCGGTACGACCGCAAGACGATCATGCTGGCGGCCGACCTGCTGCGGGCCGGGATCGTGGCCCTGATCCCGATCCTGGTGAGCGTCGATCTGGTGTTCCTGTACATCCTGGTGGCCGCGTCCGCGACCGTCAGCGAGTTCTTCAGCCCCGCACTCGACGCGACGCTGCCGGAGATCGCGCCCGACGAGGAGCTGGGGGCGGCCAACTCGCTGATGGCCATCAGTTCCTTCGGGTCGACCGCCGTGGGGTTCGCGGCTGGGGGACTCATCGCCGCCCTTGGCGACGTCCAGCTGGCGTTCGTGCTGGACGCGGCGAGTTTCGCCTTCTCGGCCTGCTGCACGTACCTGGCGACCATCCCCCGCATCCCGGTGAGCGGCGACACGTCGATCCGGGCGGTGGGTTCCAACCTGCGGGATGGGTTCCGCGTGCTCGTCCAGACGCCGATCCTGCGCTCGATGCTCCCGGTCACGATCATCTACGCGATCGCTGCGGTCGGGATCTGGAACGCGCTGCTGCTGCCCTTCTCGGTGCGGGCCCTGGGCGCGAACACCTTCGAGTACGGCCTCCAGGAAGGCCTGACCTCGGTCGGTTTCGTGATCGGCAGCCTGGTCATGGCCCAGCTCGTCGGCCGCCTGCGCGAGGGCCAGTGGATGGTGCTCGGCTACCTGGCCATGGGACTCATGGGCGTCGCGTACGGGCTCAGCCACTCGATCGAACTCGCCATCGCGGCCGTGGCGCTCAGTGGCTTCGCCAACGCCCTCACCTCGACGGCCGGCCGGCTGATCCGCCAGCGCAATACGCCGCGGGAGTTCCGCGGGCGCGTGATGAGCGCGTTCTCGGTGCTCACCAGCGTGTTCGGCATCATCGGGATGCTCATGGCCGGGCTCGCCGACGTCATCGACATCCGGTTGCTCGTCGTGTCCGCCTCGCTGGCCACCATCGTGATCGGGCTCTTCGCAGCCGTGCTCCCGGGCCTGGGCCAGCCGGCGGACGAGTGGCGGCGGCTCGCCCAGGTGCTGCGGGCCGCGCCGCCCAGGGGCGCGCTCGGCACCCTGCGCCCGGTCACCCTGGCGGACTTCGACGCGCTGGTGGGGCTCGTGCCAACGCTGCGCAACCTGGACCGGTCGGGGCGCGAGGACCTGCTGGTGCACGGCCAGATCGGGGAGGCGGGGGTCGGGACCTGCATCGTGGCCCGCGGCGAGCCCAGCAACTCGGCCTACTTCGTGCTGGCGGGAAAGGCGGTCGCCGGCACGCCGACCGGGGACGGGTACCGCTCCCTGTCCGAGATGGGTCCCGGCGACTTCTTCGGCGAGATCGCCGCGCTCACCGGCGCAGCCCGCACGGCCAACGTCGTCGCGGCGGAGCCGGTCACGCTGCTCGAGGTTCCCGCGGCAACGCTGCGCCGCCTGATGACGGCGCCGGGGATGGGCGACCTGGTGACGGGCAAGATGAACGAACGCCTGGCACGCACGAGCCTGACCGATCTGCCGAAGATCGGCGGTCTCGATCAGGCCGACCTGCGCGACCTGCGCACGCCCGCCGCCGCGCCCACGGGTGGAACGCCCGCCGCCCCGGCTGCGTCCGAGGCGTGACCAATCGGCCGACTCTGCCGGACGGTCCCCGGCCGGTGCCCTCGGCCGGGGATCCTGGGGAATCCGTCGAGACCAGGCCCCGACGCCCGCATCCTGCTCGCCACGGGCCGGGACCGCAATCCGTCATTTGACGTATGCGGGCCCTGTCCGAGTGTGCCGCTGAACGGCGCGCGCCGGATGCCCGCGTGTGCCGGTGGACAGCGCCGGTAGGATTGCGCGATGGTCGAGTTCGACGCCTACGCCGCGGATTGCCGGGTGCACGGCAGCGTCGACCTCGGCGACGCGCGCCTGACCGACCTGCTCAACGCCGCCCCCGAGATCGTCATCCGGGACGCGCGGCTAACGAGCCTCGCCGACGGCCACGCCGTGGCCGTGCCCGAGATCACGGTCACGCTCGACGAGCTGTACGCGGCGGTCGCCAGCGGGCCCAGGGGCGATGCCGCGCGGCGGATCCGGACGCGCGTGACCCGCGTGCGCGTGGAGCTGGGGCCGTACCGCGTGGAGGGAGCGCTGCACGGTCTCCCGGCGGGCGACCCGCTCGGCATGGTCCTGCGCCGCCCCGCGTGGGTCCCGCTCACCGACGCCACGGTCACGTACGGCCGGGGACCGGACGAGGTGACCGACGAGGTGCCGACCCTGCTCGTCAACCGCGAGCTGGCGAGCTCGATGCGGGCGGTGGAAGGGGAGGCCGGCGTGCTGCGCTGGGAGGCGATCAACCAGCAGGCCGGCGCGACGCGCGTGGTCGAGCCGGTGGGCCGGGCCGACCCGGGCAGCGTGGAGCCGCCTGCGACGTAGGGCCGTGGCGCGGCCTACCAGGTCGGGTGCGCCAGCACGCCCCCGTCCACCACCAGGTTGGCGCCGGACACGAAGCGAGCCATCGGCGAGACGAGGAAGAGCACCGCGTCCGCCACGTCGTCCGGCCGGCCGAGGCGGCCCAGCGGCACGTGCGCCATCCAGCGACCGACCCCCTCGGGCCAGGTCCCCTCCAGGTCCGGGTTCCAGGTCAGCCCCGGCGACACCGAGTTCACCCGGATCCCGTGCTTTCCCAGCTCGAGCGCCGCCGCCCTCGTGTGCATGACCACGCCCGCCTTGCTCGCCGCATAGTGGCTGTGCGCCCAGGCCGGCTGCAGCCCCTCGATCGACGCGACGTTGACGATCGAGCCCCCGCCACCCCGGGCGACGAACACCCGGGCGGCCTCCCGCGTGCAGAGGAAGACGCCCCGCAGGTTGGTCGAGAGCATTGCGTCCCACTCGTCGACCGACTGCTCGGCGAGCGCCCGGGTCGGCTGGATGCCCGCACAGTTCACCAGGATGTCGAGCCGTCCGAACTCGTCCGCCGCCCGTTCGATGAGCAGCTCGCACTGGGCCCGGTCGGTGACGTCGGTGGGGACCACGAGCGCCCGCCTGCCGAGCGCCTGGACGCGCCCGGCCACCTCGGCGAGGTCGGACTCGGTGCGTGCGGCCAGGACCACGTCGGCCCCGGCCTCGGCC
>DAIDTV010000096.1 GCA_027457005.1 Chloroflexota bacterium | reverse complement strand
GCGCCGGGGCGGCCACGACTACCGGAAGGTGTTCGCGGCCTACTCGGCGGCGCTGGCCCACCGGGGCGCCCCGACCGCGATCCTCGCCAAGACCGTCAAGGGCTGGACCCTTGGGCCGGGCGTCGAGGCGCGCAACATCCCCCACCAGGCCAAAAAGCTCTCCGAGGCGGAGCTGCGCATCTTCCGCGACCGCCTGGAGCTGCCGATCCCCGATGCGAAGCTCAAGGACGCTCCCTACTACCATCCGGGCCCCGACGCCCCGGAGATCCAGTACCTGCAGGAGCGCCGCCGGGCCCTGGGAGGGCCGCTGCCACGCCGCGTGGTGGTCACGAAGCGCGTGGATGCGCCGGGCGAGGCCGCCTACGCGGAGTTCCGCGCCGGGTCGGGCGGGCAGGCCGTGTCCACGACCATGGCGTTCGCGAAGCTGCTGCGCAACCTGGTCCGCGACCGGGCGATCGGCCAGCGCGTGGTGCCCATCGTCCCCGACGAGGCCCGCACCTTCGGCATGGATCCGCTGTTCAAGGAGGTCGGCATCTACGCCGCCCACGGCCAGCGGTACGAGCCGGTGGACTCCAACCTCGTCCTCTCCTACCGGGAGGCGGCCGACGGGCAGGTCCTGGAGGAGGGGATCACCGAGGCCGGGTCGAGCGCCTCGTTCCAGGCCGCCGCGACCAGCTACGCGACGCACGGCGAGCCCATGCTGCCCTTCTATATCTTCTACTCGATGTTCGGCTTCCAGCGGACCGGCGACCAGTTCTGGGCGCTCGGCGACGTCCGGGGCCGGGGATTCCTGATGGGCGCGACCGCGGGGCGCACCACGCTGCACGGCGAGGGACTGCAGCACGACGACGGCCAGAGCCTGCTGGTCGCGTCGGCCTATCCGGCCATCCGTGCCTACGACCCGGCGTTCGCGTACGAGACGGCCGAGATCGTCCGCACCGGGATCGAGCGCATGCTGGGCGGCGACGACACGAGCTACTACATCACGCTCTACAACGAGAACTACGTGATGCCGGAGATGCCCGAGGGGGCGGCCGACGGGATCGTCCGGGGGCTGTACCGGTTCCGGGCTGCCCCTCCCGTGGAGGGCGGGCCCAGGGCGCGCGCCACGCTCCTCGGCAGCGGCTCGATCATGCAGCAGATCCTCCGCGCGCAGGAGCTGCTCGCGGAGCGCTACGGCGTCGCGGCCGACGTCTGGAGCGCGACGTCGTACCAGCAGCTGCGGGTCGAGGCGCTGGACGTGGAGCACTGGAACCGGCTCCATCCCGGGGAAACGCGGCGCGTCCCGTTCGTGACCGCCGCGCTCTCGGAGGCCGGTGCCGCCGGGCCCATCGTGGCCGCCACCGACTACGTGGCCGCGGTCCCCGACCAGGTCGCCCGCTGGATTCCGGGGACCTGGGTGTCGCTGGGGACCGACGGGTTCGGGCGCAGCGACACGCGCGAGGCGCTCCGCCGGTTCTTCGAGATCGACCCGGAGCACATCGCGGTGGCGGTGCTCGCGGCGCTTGCCCAGGGGAGCGCAGCGGGCGCGACCAGGTGTCGGCGGCGATCACCGAGCTGGGGATCGAGGCGGACCGGCCGTTCTCGCTGGCCGCGCAGGGCTGACGGCCCGGGGCTGGGCGCGCCGGACGGGGAGCCGTCCGGATCCTGGGTCAGCCCGCCTGCGCGTCTCTCTCGAACGCCGCGGCAACCCTGCCCAGGAACCAGCGCGCCGTGCCGCGCCCCGCGATGTTGAGGAGCGCCCGGTCCAGGATCACCCCGATCTCGCCTCCGGGTGGCGCGTAGTAGCCCTCCAGCACCAGTTCGTGCGGCAGCACGGCCAGCGTCCCGACGAAGACGGGGAACAGCGGTGCCAGGCTCGCGGAGCGCCAGCTCACCTCCACCTCGAACCCTCCGGTGATGGCGCCGGTGGGTCCGAGGTCCACCAGGGCAGCTTTCCGCAGCACCATGTGGCGGGCCTGCTCGCGCATCGGAAGAACCAGGTCGCTCTCGTAGCGGCGCACGCCCGGCCGGTCGGCGGGCCCGGACACGGGGTTCCCGAGCCAATCGCCGGTGCCGTCCTCGAGCGAGCGGCGGGCACGGGCAAGATCGCCGGTCCACGGCTGGACCAGCCGCAGGTGGACGGCGTGCTCGATGGCGTCGGGCGTCGGAGACGATGCGGTCATGGGGGAATTCTGCCGTGCGGGGCGCGTCTCTCGTCAATTGTCCGGGCGCGGCCCCGCCCGCCAATCTGCCGAATGGCCCACTGCGGCACGTCCACACGGAGAGCCGGCCGCCCTGACGGGTAGGGCGCCCCAACCTGGACGGGTAGGCCGCGGCCGGCCGATCCGGTCGCTCGTGCACGTCAGCGCGTGGTGCGCCGGGCGCCGGGCGCCGGTACCGCTCCGCGGCCGCCCGCCAGCTCGGCCAGCCCCCACAGGTCGCGCCACTCGTGGTCGGGTCGCTCCGGGCCGGGCGCCGCCTCCACGTGCCGGTTGACCCAGGCGGTGCGCATCCCGAGCCGCTGGGCCGGGCCGATGTCGTAGCGGAACCCGAATGCGACGTGGACCACGCGCTCCGGCGGTTCACCGATCCACGCCAGGGCCTGGCGGAAGACCGTCTCCGCGGGCTTGTAGGCGCCGCAGTCCTCCGCCGTCACGACCCCGTCGAAGGGCACCTCGAGGTGTCGGAGGGTGTGCTCGATGATGTCGCGATCCGTGTTGGAGACGATCACCAGGCGGAGTCCCCGTTCGCGCGCCTGGCGAAGCGCCGGCCGGGTGTCCGGGAAGGGCTGCCACGACCGCATCGACCGCACCAGTGCCTCCCCGTCTCCCGGATCCCAGTCGTATCCGCGCTCTGCCTCGTACAGGCGGAGGCTGTCCGCCAGGATCTCCCGGTAGGGCCGGTAGGGACCGCCGAGCAGCCCGAACTGGATCGCCTCCCACCGGTCGCGCAGCGCCTGTCCGGGTCGCAGGTCGGGATCGCCCCGCCGGAGCGCGAGATCGTAGAGGAACGCGCCCACGCCCCCCTCCCAGTCCACCAGTGTCCCGTAGCAGTCGAACGTTGCCACCCGCGGCGTGGCCTGATCCATGGTTCCTCCCTGGCGTGCGACCGCCCCGTTCACCGCTCTCCGCCGGCCGTCGTGCCGTCCGGGACGGCGACGGCTGCGCGCGCCCATTTCGGGCCCTTCGGGTCTACCGCCCGCCGATCCACCGCGCAAGAGTCCCAGCGAAGACCAGAAAGGGGTGGCCATTGGATCCCATCATGCTGGCCCGGGCGCAGTTCGCGCTGACCGTCATGTTCCACTTCGTCTTCCCCGCGATCACCATCGGGCTCGGGCTGCTCATCGCCATCCTCGAGACCCTCCGATGGCGGACCGGCAGAGAGGTGTACGACCGGGCCGCCGCGTTCTGGACGAAGCTGTTCGCCCTCACGTTCGCGGTCGGTGTGGCGACCGGCGTGGTCATGGAGTTCCAGTTCGGCACCAACTGGGCCGCCTACTCGAAGTTCGTCGGGGACATCTTCGGCTCGCCCCTGGCGGCCGAGGCCATCTTCGCGTTCTTCCTGGAATCCGCCTTCCTCGGGCTGCTGCTGTTCGGAGGCGGTCGCATCTCGTCGCGCCTGCGCTGGTTCGCGGCGCTGATGGTGGCGCTCGGCTCCACCCTGTCGGCGTTCTGGATCGTGGTCGCCGACTCGTGGATGCAGACGCCTGCCGGCTACACCGTCGTCGACGGCAGGGCACGGCTGACCGATTTCTGGGCGGCCGTCTTCAACCCCTCCACCATGCCCCGCTTCATTCACACGGTCGTGTCCGCCTGGGCCGTCGGCGCGTTCCTCATGGTCGGGGTCGCGGCCTGGTTCCTGCTCCGCCGACGCCACCTCGCCGTGGCCCGGACGAGCATCGTGCTGGGCATCACCGTGGCGCTGATCACGTCGGGCCTCATGTTCCTCACCGGCGACATGAGCGCGCGCGAGGTCGCCCACGAACAGCAGGCCAAGTTCGCCGCGATGCAGGGCCTCTACGAGACCACCTCCGGGGCCGACATGGTCATCTTCTCGCTCCCCCCGGCCCAGAACCCCGCCGATGCGTTCCAGGGGCCGGCGATCGTGGTGACGCGGCTCCTCAGCTTTCTGTCGTTCGGGAGCTTCGACGCAGTCATCAAGGGCCTGCAGGCGTTCCCACCCAGCAACTGGCCGCCCGTCGCGCTGACCTTCCTCGCCTATCACAACATGGTCGTGATCGGCACGCTGATGCTGCTGGTGATGGTGGCGCTGGCCTGGTTCGCGTGGAGACGTTCGCTGACGCGGCACCCCAACTGGCTGCGACTCGCCGTCGCCGTGACGCCGCTGCCGCTGATCGCCCAGCAGCTGGGCTGGATGACCGCCGAGGTCGGCCGGCAACCGTGGGTGGTGTATGACGTCATGCGCACCAGCCAGGGAGTCTCCACGGCGGTCAGCGGCGCCGACGTCCTCGTCTCGCTGCTGCTGCTCGTCGTGGTGTACGCGATGCTGGGCACGCTGTGGCTCTACCTGCTCCGGCGGGAGATCGTCCACGGCCCCGAGCCGGTGACGACCGAGGTGGACGAGGAGGCGCCCGTGGCCGAGCATGACGCGGCGCGCACGCGCAGGGGCCTGACGGCCCGGGGGGCCTGAGCGATGCCTGATCTCCCCTCGATCTGGTACCTGCTGGTCGGGGTCCTGCTGGTGGGCTACGCGGTGCTGGACGGGTTCGACCTGGGCGCCGGGACGCTGCACCTGTTCGTGGCCCGCGATGACGACGAGCGGCGCACGGTGATGCGTGCCATCGGCCCGGTCTGGGACGGCAACGAGGTCTGGCTGCTGACCGCGGGCGGTGCGCTGTTCGCCGCGTTCCCGCCCGTCTATGCCACCGTGTTCTCGGGCTTCTACCTGGCCCTGATCCTGCTGCTGCTCGCGCTGATCTTCCGGGCCGTGTCGCTGGAGTTCCGCTCCAAGGTCGAGTCGGCCGGCTGGCGGCGTGCGTGGGACGTGGCCTTCGCCATCGGTTCCTTCCTGCCGGCTCTCCTCTTCGGGGTCGCCATCGGCAACGTGCTCCGCGGCGTGCCGCTCGACGCGGCGGGCGACTACCGCGGCGGCCTCATCGGCCTGCTGAACCCGTTCGCGCTGGCCGTGGGCCTCCTTGCGCTGTCCATGTTCGTGATGCAGGGCGCGACCTGGCTCACGCTGAAGACGACCGGCGCCGTCCAGGCGCGCAGCCGTCGCGCGGCGACGTTCGCGTGGCCCGCCTTCGCGGTCCTGTGGGTGGTGGTCACCCTCTACTCGCACGCCGACGCGTCGCACCTCTGGGGCAACTACGACAACCCGCTCGCGTGGCTGGTGCCGGCCGCGTTCGTGGTCGTCGCCGGGACGTACCCGGTGGCCCTGCGTGCCGGGAGGGATGGCCTGGCGTTCGCGCTGTCGTCGCTGTCGATCGTCTCCCTGATCGGGATCATGGGCGTGGGGCTGTACCCGAACCTGCTTCCCGCGCTGGGGGACGCAGCACGCAGCCTGACCGTCACCAACGCCTCGTCGTCGAACCTGACCCTGTCCGCGATGCTCGTGATCGCCCTCATCGGCATGCCGATCGTCCTCGTCTACACGGCGTTCATCTACTGGCGGTTCCGGGGCAAGGTCTCGGGACGGGAGAGCGCCTACTGACGTGCGGCGGTTGCCCCGCTGCACGTCCTCGTCCGCGAACACCGGATGCCGGCTCCGCCGCGGCGGCCGCGGTCACCCCACGAACGCCCCCGGCCGCCGCTGCGACGGCCGGGGTCACCCCACGAACGCGCTCGTCCGCCGCGCGTCCGGGTCACCGGTCACATCCGGCTAGGGCAACCGGCCCGGTCCGTCCGAGGCTGAGAGGCAGGGGACGCTTCAGGCCCTGACGGTACTGATGCAACTGTGCGCATGAGTCCATCGTTGCACCCATGGATGAGATCTGCGTGATGCAGGCCACGGTCCTGAAGACGCTCGCCAACCCTCGGCGCCTGGAGATCATCCACCGCCT
>DAIDTV010000095.1:3306-6075 GCA_027457005.1 Chloroflexota bacterium | reverse complement strand
GTGACGGGGTTCGAGGTGGTGGCGGGCTCGGAGGGTGCCGCGCCGCAGGCGAGCACCGTCACGGCCAGCACGGCCGACAGCAGGACGGTCGCACGCGGGCGGGGCCCGCGACCGCGACGCGGCGCGCGTCGCGCGGGCTGCCCTGCGGGCGGTCGGGAACGCATGTCCCCGCCGCCTCGCTCGGTCAGGGAACCAGGTGACAGCTCAGCGGCCCGTCACAGCACGATGACGTGGGCGAAGTCGATGAGCAGCCAGACGAGGGCCATGATCACGGCGACGGCGCCCGCAAACGTGCCGATTCGCCGGAGGTCCTGCGCCACGTAGACGTACTCATTCGCCGCGCGCTGTGCCAGCAGCCCGCTCGGCTTGCCGTTTGCGCGTGCCTGCGGACGCGTGGGGGCGGAGCGCGGCTCCGGGGCCGCGACGGCGGGCGCGATGGGGGCCGTGGCGACCGCCGCGGGGCTGTCCGCCGGGGTGGAGGCGCGCTGGGTCGGACTGGCGGCGCGCTGTGCAGGGGCCGGGCCCTGGGGCCGCGGGCGCCTGGTTGACCGCGTGGCGCGCGAGCGCTTGCTCATGGCGCGGGGGGACCTCGTGCAATCGGATCGGCGTGGGCGGAGGGACGCCGCCCGGGCGGCAAGGATAGCATCCCGGGTCGGAGGGCCGTGACGCACAAGGTGGCACGACCAGGTGCCACGGTGTGCCGGTGATCGACCTCCTGACGCCGGCCCTGTCCGAAGACCCGGTCGTCCCGGGTGGTGCGCCTGCGGCCGCCGCGGCGACTGCGCTGCTGCGGGACCTGGACGGGGCCCAGCGTCGGGCAGTCACGCATGGGGAGGGGCCGCTGCTGGTCGTCGCCGGAGCGGGCACCGGCAAGACCCGCGTCATCACCCGCCGGATCGCCTGGCTCATTGCGACGCGCCGGGCGCGCCCTTCCGAGATCCTGGCCCTCACCTTCACGGACCGCGCGGCGGACGAGATGCAGGCGCGGGTGGACGAGCTGGTGCCGTACGGCTACGTGGACACCGCGATCCATACCTTCCACGCGTTCGGTGACCGCCTGGTCCGCGAGTTCGCCTTCGAGCTCGGGCTGCCCTCCGATCCACGCGTGCTGACCCGCGCCGAGACCGTCGTCTTCCTGCGCGAGCGGCTGTTCGAGCTCGGCCTGGAGCGGTACCGGCCCCTGGGCGATCCCACGCGCTTCCTGGACGCGCTGGCGGGGCTCTTCAGCCGGGCCAAGGACGAGGACGTGGACCCGGCCACCTACCTCGCCCACGCGGAGGCGATGTCCGCCGCGGCGCGAGCGTCACTGGAGGCGATCTCGGCGGGGAGTCCGGCGTCCGACCAGGTGGCCTCGGCGGCCCGGGCGGCGCTCGAGGAGGCCGAGGGGCACTTCGAGGTGGCGCGGGCATACGGACGCTACCAGGAGATGCTCACCGTGGCCGGATGCCTCGACTTCGGGGACCAGGTGCACCTGGCACTGCGCCTGCTGCGCGAGCATCCGGCGGCACGCGAGCGTCTGCGGCGGAGGTTCCGGTACGTCCTCGTCGACGAGTTCCAGGACACCAACCGATCGCAGCTGGAGCTGCTGGCGCTGCTGACCGGCACGCGCGGCAACCTGACGGTGGTCGGCGATGACGACCAGGCCATCTACGCGTTCCGCGGTGCGGCGGTCCGCAACATCCTCGAGTTCCGGGAGCGGTTCTCGGCACGGGTCGTGGTGCTGCGCCGCAACCACCGGTCGCGCGCGCCCATCCTGGACGCGGCCCGCCGCCTGGTCCGCCTCAACGACCCGCAGCGCCTCGAGGTGCGGGAGGGGATCGACAAGCGACTGGTGGCCGTGCGCCGGGCCCGGCGGCCGCAGCCGGTCCTGCATCGCGCGTTCGCCACTGCGGCTGACGAGGCGGAATTCGTGGTCGAGGAGATCGCACGACGCCTGCGGGCCGGCGTCCGGCCGGGCGAGATGGCCGTGCTCGTGCGCACCAACGCGGATGCGGAACCCGTCCTGCGGGCGCTGAACCTCCACGGCGTCCCGTGGCGCTTCAGCGGCGCGTCCCGCCTGTACGCCCGCCCACACGTGCGAAGGCTGCTGGCGTTCCTGCGGGCCGTCGCGAACCCCGACTCGACCGTCGACGTCTACGCGCTCGCCACCGGTGACCCGTACGGCCTGGGCGGCCTGGAGCTGACCCGGCTCGTCGAGTCGGCGCGGCGCACCAACCGGTCGCTGTGGGCGCTGCTGCAGGAGGCCGCCGCCGGCCGGGCACCGGGACTGTCGGAGGAGACCCGGACGGGGACCCGGCGGCTGGTCGAGGCCCTGCCCGCGGCGGTTGCGCTGTCGCATGCGCGTCCGGCCGGGGAGGTCCTCTACGACTTCCTGCGTCGAACCGGCACCCTTGCGGCGCTGGCGGCGGGTGGACCGGAGGTCGAGCAGGCGGTGCTCGACGTGGCCCGCTTCTTCGAGGTCGTGCGCCGGCAGTCGGATCTGCTGCCGGACCCGCGGATCCCGTTCCTCGTACCGCACCTGCGCACGCTCGCCGAGGCCGGGGACGACCCCGGTGTTGCTCCCGGCGACGATTCCGACGCCGTCTCCGTGCTGACCGTGCACAAGGCGAAGGGGCTCGAGTTCCGCACGGTCTTCGTGGCCGGCCTGTCCGACGGCCGCTTCCCGATGCGCGCCCGCCGCGAGGCGCTCGCGCTTCCGGACGGGCTGGATGCGTCATCGGACCTCGACACCGAGGACGACCTCGCCGAGGAGCGACGCCTGTTCTACGT
>DAIDTV010000095.1:2606-3296 GCA_027457005.1 Chloroflexota bacterium | reverse complement strand
GGCCATGACCCGGGCCCGCGACGAGCTGATCCTCACCAGCGCCGCCGACACGGGCGGCCGGCGGGTGCGCCAGGTGTCGCCGTTCGTCGCGGAGGCGCTCGACCAGCCGCCCGCGGTCATCGAGGCCCCCCGGGATGCCCGTACGCTCGAGCGCCAGCGGCCGGCCGACGCGGTGCACACGGCTTATCCGCCCCCCGGCGTACCGGGTGGGAGCCTCAGTTTCACCCAGCTCGACGACTACCTGTCCTGCCCCGCCCGGTACCGCTATCGCCACCTGTTGCGGCTGCCCAGTCCGCCGCACCACGCGATCACCTACGGGATCGCGCTGCACGAGGCCGTCGCGGCCTTCGGACGCAGCCAGCTGCAGGGCCGGCCGCTCTCGGCGGACGGGCTGCTCGAGGTGTTCGCCCGGGCGTGGTCCGGCCAGGGGTTTCTCTCCAGGGAGCACGAGGAGGCGCGGCTCCGGGCCGGCCGTGCGGCGCTCGTCCGGTTCCGCGACGGTGCGCTCGCGTCGCCCCTGCGCCCCCTCGCGATCGAGGAACCCTTCACCGTCACGCTCGACGGGATGCGCCTGCAGGGGCGCTTCGACCGTGTCGACGAGGGGCCCGAGGGCGTCGTGATCACGGATTTCAAGTCGAGTGACGTCCGGGGCGAGGGCCGCGCACGCGAACGAGCCCGCGACTCGCTCCA
>DAIDTV010000095.1:334-2564 GCA_027457005.1 Chloroflexota bacterium | reverse complement strand
CTACGCGCGGGCCTGGCAGGCTCGCGAGCGAGCCCTGCCGGCGCTCACGCAGCTTGCCTTCCTCGATTCCGGAGTCACCGGACGGGTCGCGCCCGATCCCGAGAGGCTGGCCCGGGCGGCCGCGAAGATGCGCGGTGCCGCGGACGGCATCCGCGGCGGCGAGTTCGCGGCCCGGCCCGATCCCGTTTCCTGCCGGTTCTGCCCGTTCCGCGAGATCTGTCCGTCGAGCGCCGCGTGACGGCGTCCGCACATCGCGCCCCCGTCGCGTCGTCGCCGCTCGCGTGGCCACGGGCCGGGTAGACTCGAACCGCCCGTCGTGGCCGCGGCCGTGCGGAGGAACCGTCGACCGCACCTCGCGCACAGGAGCAGCTGGTGGAGCACCGCGACCGCATCGCCGCCATCGCGCTGATCGCACTCGCGCTGGTGTGCTGGATCGCCGTCGGCATCGTGCTCGTGCGCGTCTCGCCGATCGGACAGGCCGGCGTGCAGGTCGCCGGTGCCGTGCTGATCGGCCTGGCCTGCGGGGTGACGGCGGTGCCGCTCGCCTGGCTGGCCGTCTTCGGCCGGCACCGGCGGATCGCGTATCGCGGCGACTGGATGCGGGCGGCGCGCCGCGGCGCGTGGGTGGCCCTGGTGGTCGCGCTCCTGGTGGCGCTGCGGACCCAGCACGCCTTCAGCATGCCGATCGCCCTGTTCGTGGTGGTGATGGTCGCGTTCGTGGAGGTGAGCCTCAGCGTCCAGCGCTGAACGTCCGTCCATGTACGAACCCCCGCGCACGGCAGGCCGGGCCCAACGGGGACGCGGAGCGGACTACGATTCGATCGACCCGAGATCATGGAGGCCAGCAGGTGCAACTTGCAGTCACGCGCCCCACGGAGCCACACGCCGACACCAAGGCCCGGATCGCCGCTGCGATCGAGGCGGCGCGGGACGAGATCCTGGACCTGTCGCATCGGATCCACGCGAACCCCGAACCCGCGTTCGAGGAGCACAGGGCGGCCGACTGGGTGGCGGAGACCATCGCGCGGCACGGGTACGTGGTGCAGCACCCGGCCGGGCGGCTGGCCACGGCGGTGCGCGGCACGCTCCGGGGCGGCGCGGGACCGGGCGGACGGGTCGGGATCCTGGCCGAGTACGATGCCCTGCCGGGGATCGGTCACGCGTGCGGCCACAATACGATGGCAGCCAGCGGCGTGGGGGCTGCGATCGGGCTGGCGGCGGTCGCGGGCGAACTCGCCGGCGAGGTGGTGTTCCTGGGCACGCCCGCCGAGGAGCGCGGGTCCGGCAAGCAGTTCATGCTGGACGACGGGCTCTTCGACGGCGTGGACGCCGCGCTCCTCTTCCATCCCAGCGACATGACCGAGGTCGAGGCGAGGCTGCTGGCCAGCGAGGACGTGGACGTCACCTTCCACGGCCGGGCATCGCACGCCGCCTCGGAGCCCTGGGAGGGTCGGAACGCGCTCGATGCCCTGATCCTGCTCTTCAACGCCGTGGGGCTGTGGCGCCAGCAGCTCCGACCGGAGTCCCGCGTCCACGGCATCATCCTGGAGGGAGGCACGGCCGCGAACATCATTCCCGACCGCGGCGTCGCCCGGTTCATGGTGCGCTCGCCCGACCAGGCCTACTTCGACGGCATGCGCCGGCACTTCCGCGAACTGTGCGAGGCCGCCTCGCTGGCAACCGGGTGTGCGGTGGACGTCGAGTTCTCCGGTCGGTCGGACCCGATGCGGCACAACCGCGTGCTGGGTGCCCGGTACCTGGCGAACATGGAGCCGTACGGGCTGCACGACGACCCGCCGAGCGACAACCTGGGCAGCTCGGACATGGGGAACGTCAGCCAGGTTCTCCCCACCATCCATCCATCGCTGGCGATCTGCGACCGCGGCGTGCCCGGCCACTCGATCGAGTTCCGCGAGGCGGCCCGCAGCGCACGGGCCGACGAGGTCACGCTGATCGCGGCCACGGTGGCGGCCCAGGTGGCGTGCGAGCTGCTGACGGATCCCACCCTGGTCGCCGCGGCATGGCGCGAGTTTCGCGGGGCGCGCGGGTGAGCGTCGGCGACGACCTGGCGCGCTGGTACGACCTCGACCTGGCCGACGACCCCGGCGACCTGGACCTGTACCGGGCCCTGGCCGCTCGCGCCGGCGGCCCGGTGATCGAGCTCGCGGCGGGAACCGGGCGGCTCGCCGTCCCGCTGGCGGCCAGCGGGCTCGAGGTGGTCGGGGTGGAC
>DAIDTV010000095.1:0-324 GCA_027457005.1 Chloroflexota bacterium | reverse complement strand
TCCGGCGATGCTCGCCCGGGCCCGCGTGCGCTGGGAGGCCGAGCGCCACGCCCGTCGCGTCCGGCGCGGCGGCCGCCTGCGGCTCGTGCAGGCCGACCTGTTCGAGGTGCCGCCCGAACCCCGGTACGGCCTCGCGGTCCTGGCCCTGAACACGTGCTTCCTGCTCGGCGACGCGGCGCGCCAGCAGGCCGCGCTGGTGGTGATGGCGCGGCAGCTGCGCCGCGGCGGGCTGGCCGTGGTCGACGCCTGGCTCCCCTCCGTGGAGGATCTCGCCATCTACGACGGGCGGCTGGTCCTCGAGTGGGTGCGCGACGACCCCGAGAC
>DAIDTV010000094.1 GCA_027457005.1 Chloroflexota bacterium | reverse complement strand
AGCGAGGGGATACCCCAGCGCTCGGCGGGCTGGCCGGGCGTGAACGGGCCGTGCGTGCGTGCCCAGCGGCGCAGCAACGCCCCGAGCGCATCGGGCACCTCCGCCAGGAACGTTGCGGGGATGCCCGGCGGGAGCGCGACACCGAGGGCGTCCCGGACGAGCCCCGCGTCCTCGACCGCGATCCAGCGCACCTCGCCGCCCGCCCGGACCTGCACCGCCCGTCGCTCACGTTCCAGGGTCCCCAGCCACGCTTCCGCCCTGGCGGCCCGCGGCGCCGCGTCCTCGCCCGCGAGCCGGGCGGCCACCTCGGGGCCGGACAGATCGCCGAGGCGGCGAAGCATGTCGTGCACCTGGTCGGGTGAATCCGGCTGCCGCTCACCCGCCAGCGCCTGCAGCTCGAGCTCCAGCTCGGCGAGCGCGTCCCGGTCGAGCAGTTCGCGCAGCTCCTCGGCGCCGAGCAGGTCTCGCAGCAGATCACGATCGAGCGCCAGCGCCTGGGCCCGCCGGTCGACCAGCGGGGCATCGCCCTCGTACATGTAGGCGGCCACGTAGTCGAAGAGCAGCGAGCTGGCGAACGGCGACGCGCGCGACGTCTCGACGTGGCGGACCTCGATCTCCCTCCGCTCGACCTCGGCGAGGATCGCGCGCAACGCGGGAAGATCGAAGACGTCGCGGAGGCATTCGCGGAACGTCTCGAGCACGATCGGGAACGACCCGTGCCTGGAGGCGACCTCCAGCAGCTGGGCCGCGCGCTGGCGCATCTGCCAAAGCGGACGCCGCTGGCCTCCACGGATCCGGGGGAGCAGCAGCGCGCGGGCCGCGTTCTCCCGGAACCGCGAGGCAAAGAGCGCCGAGGAGCCCAGCGCCGCCACCACGGCTTCCTCGATCTCGTCGGGTGGCCCGAAGATCGCGCCGTGGAGTGCGTCCCCGCCTCGCTCGTCGGGCCAGTCGTCCGTCTCCAGCCCCGCCACGGGAGCCTCGGTCGCCGGGACACGCAGCACGATCCCGTCGTCCGACCACAGCGCCCGCACGTCCACGCCGAGCCTGGCCCGCAGGCGCGCCTCGATCGCCAGCGCCCACGGCGCATGGACCCGCCCCCCGAACGGCGTGAGGACGCACACGCGCCAGTCCCCGAGTTCGTCGCGGAAGCGCTCCACGACGATCGTGCGGTCGGTCGGCACCGCGGAGGCGTCGGCCTGGTCGTCCAGGTACGCGAGCAGGTTCTCGCCCGCCAGCAGGTCCAGGTCGTGTTCGGCGACCAGGCGGTCGAGGGCGTGCCGTCGTCCTCGCTGCCCCCGCGCCTCGGTACGCATCCGCCGGACGAACGCGCCCAGCTCGCGGCCCAGCTCGACGGGACGCCCGGGGCCATCCCCCTTCCAGAACGGGACCCTGCCGGGCTGCCCCGGCGCGGGCGTCACCAGCACGCGGTCGTGGGTGATCTGCGTGACGCGCCAGGCACTGGCACCCAGCAGGATCACCTCGCCGGCCCGCGTCTCGTACACCATCTCCTCGTCCAGCTCGCCCACCCGGCGACCCGCGCGGACCCTGGTCCCGGCACCCGCGGCGCGCCCGCCACGCTCCGCCCCGGGACCGAAGCGCGTGCCGTCGCCCGCGGCGGGCGCCCCGTCGTCGAGGTAGACCCCGTACAGGCCCCGATCGGGGATGGTCCCGCCCGACAGCACGGCCACGGTGCGGCTCTCGGCACGGCCTCGCACCGTGCCCGCCACGCGGTCCCAGACGACCCGGGGGCGCAGCTCGGCGAACTCGTCCGACGGATACTGCCCGGCCAGCATGCCCAGCACGCTCTCGAAGCTGGGGCGCCCGAGGCTCGCGAAGTTCTCCGCCCGACGGACGAGCTCGTACAGGTCGTCCACGGCCCAGGTCGCGTTGACCGTCGCGGCCACCACCTGCTGGGCCAGCACGTCGAGCGGGTTGCGCGGCACGACGGTGGACTCGATGGCACCCTCGTGCATGGCCCGGGTGACGACGGCACACTCGAGGAGGTCGCCCCGGTACCTGGGGAAGATCACACCGCTCGACGGCTCGTCGATGCGGTGCCCGGCCCGGCCGATCCGCTGGATCCCCCGGGCGACCGACCCCGGTGACGCGACCTGGATCACCAGGTCCACCGACCCCATGTCGATGCCCAGCTCGAGGGAGCTGGTGGCGACGATGCCGGCCAGGCGGCCCTCCTTCAGGGCCTCCTCGACGAGCACCCGCTGCTCGCGCGCCAGCGAGCCGTGATGTGCGAGCACCAGCTCCTCGCCGGCCAGTTCGTTGACGTGGCGCGCCAGGCGCTCGGCCAGCCCGCGGCTGTTGACGAACACGATCGTGCTGTGGTGCTGCCGGATCAGCTCCACGATGCGGGGGTGGATGGCGGGCCAGATGCTGAAGCGCTCGGGCGGCCCCGCGGCCGGGCCGCCTGCCGCCTCGGCGAGCGGGATGGCCTCCCCGAGGCGCGACATGTCCTCGACCGGCACCACCACCTTCAGCTCCAGCGGCTTGCGTGCGCCGGCGTCGACGATCGTCACCGGCCGCAGCGGCGCGGGCCCGTCGGGGGCGTCCGGGGCGTGCCCGACATCGCCGGGCACCGCCATGCGGCCTCCCAGGAACGCCGCGACCGCCTCGAGGGGTCGCTGGGTGGCGGAGAGCCCGATCCGCTGCGGGGGCCGCTCCGTGAGCACCTCGAGGCGCTCGAGCGAGAGCGCCAGGTGCGCGCCGCGCTTGGTAGGTGCCAGCGCGTGGATCTCGTCGACGATCACCCACTCCACGGAGCGGAGCGCCTCACGCGCGCCGGACGTGAGCAGCAGGTAGAGTGACTCGGGCGTCGTGACGAGCACGTCGGGCGGCCGTCTCCCGAACGCCCGACGCTCTTCCGTCGGCGTGTCGCCGGTGCGCATCGCGACCCGGATCTCCGCCGGAGCCTCGCCCCGTGCCTCCGCCGCCAGCCGGATGCCCGCCAGGGGCGCCCGCAGGTTGCGCTCCACGTCGTGGACCAGCGCCTTGAGCGGCGAGACGTACAGCACCCGCAGCCTGCGGCGTGGCTCCACCGGCGTTCGTTCCGCGGCCAGCCGATCGATGCACCACAGGAACGCCGCGAGGGTCTTGCCGGAGCCGGTGGGCGCGCAGACCAGGACGTGCTCGCCCCGTGCGATCGCGGGCCAGGCCCCTGACTGGGCCGGCGTCGGGGACGGGAACGCCGCCCGGAACCAGTCGCGCGTCGCCGGCGTGAAGCTGACGAGGGGATCATCCGGCGCGAGCGGATCGCCCACGCGACGCAGGGCTCCAGGCACGGGACAGGAGTATAGGCGCGGCGGCGGCTTCGAGACGTCCCGGCTTACCGCCGGGCGGCGACGTACGCCTCCTGCGGACGCACGACCAGCACGGGTGCGCGCGAGTGGCGGACCACGTACTCGGAGACGCTGCCCAGGAGGAGCCGCCCGATCACGCTGCGCCCGTGCGTGCCCACCACCACCAGGTCGGCGGCTTCCGACTCGGCGGCGGCCACGATCGCCTCGCCCGGCTGGCCCTCCCAGGTCAGGTACGTGGCGATCACTCCGCTGCGGCGGGCATCGTCGACGATCGCGCGTGCGATGGCCTCGGCCTCCTCGCGCGCCGTGAACACCGTGCCGGGGAACATCGAGCTCGCCGCGGTCAGCTCGGCCACGTTGACCACGTTGATCACGATCAGGCGGGCCCCGAGGCGCAGCGCGAGATCGATCGCCTCATCGCTGGCAGCCGCCGACGCGGGCGAGCCGTCAGTGGCAACGAGGATCGTCTCGATCTTCGCCATGGCGCCTCCTCTCCTGCCGCGAGCGTGCCTCGCACCCGTCGGGCACGGCGTCTGCCGGACGGCCCGAAGGCGTCGGTCAGGCGGCCCTCTCCCCCGGGACCCCCGGTCCCCGATCACCATCCCGCCGAGGCGGCCCATCCGGCACGGGCGCCCGGACTCGCCCACACGGCGAGCGGGCGACCAGGCGGCGGGCGCGTGGCTCAGGCGGCGAGCGCGCGCAGCTGCCCGGCCAGGTGGGGGCCGGCGATCCGCTTCAGGAGCGTGGCACCGATCCCGCACTGCCGGGCATCCAGCCGCTCCTGCTGGCCCCAGTACGACGACAGCACGGCGATCCGGTTGTGCTCGAGAGGCTCGGAGACCGCGCGCACCACGGAACGCCACCCGGCCGCGAGGTCCCCGTCCACCAGGGCCACGTCGATCGCCATGCTCCGCACCGCTGCGGCAGCCTCCGACGCGTTGGCCGCGCGCGCTACGATGTCGAACCCGTGGCGCGTCAGGTACTCGGTCAGGGCGTCTCCGGCGGCGCGATGGTCGCTCACCAGGAGCAGTCGCACCCGGCGATCGTCGGGGGATTCCATGCGCGAAGCCTGACGACGCAAAAAAGGCGGGGCGAAGCGACGAAGAGGCCAAAGAACCGGGCCGTTCGGCCCTACGCACATGTCGGCGACGTAACGATCCTATGCGACAAGGCGAACGCCGCAGGGGACGCGCGGCGTTCGCCTCCTTGATTCCACGCGGCCGCCGAGAGGGGGTCCCGATGGCATCCTCGCCGACAGGGCGCTCGGGTCCGGTGGATCCCCGGGTCGCCCGGCTGGTCCCGGTGGAGCGACTGCGGCGCCGCTGCGCTCCCTCCACGTTCCACTTCACGTCGACCGCCGAAGTGGCGCCCCTGGACGGGACCGTCGGTCAACCCAGGGCGGTCAGCGCGATCTCGTTCGCGCTCGACATCGAGGATCCCGGGTACAACCTGTTCGTGCTGGGCCCGACCGGCACGGGCCGCCGGACGACGCTGCACGCGTACCTGGACCGCGCCGCCCGCCTGCGGCCCGCCCCCCGTGACTGGGTCTACCTCTTCGACATGGCGAACCCGCGCCGACCCATCGCCGTCTCGTTCCCCGCCGGCGGCGCGGCGCCGTTCGCGCGGGACGTGGCCCGGTTCGTGGCCGACGCAGGCCGCGAGATCGCCCGGGCGTTCGAGAGCGACGAGTACCGGCGGCGGGCGCGCGTGGTCGCCGCCGAGGTCGACGATCGACGCCAGGCAACCCTCGCGGCGTTCCGGGCCGAGGCCGCGACCCTCGGGCTGGGGCTGGAGTTCACGCCGGCCGGCATCCTGACCGTCCCCATGCGCGACGGCCACCCCATCCCGACGGACGAGTTCGAGCGCTTCTCCCCCGAGGAACGGGACGCCTACCGCGCGCACGGCCACGAGATCGAGGAGCGTCTACCGGACGTCCTCGGGCGACTGCGCGCGCTCGAGCGCGAGGCGCGCGAGCGGGTCGCGGCACTCGATCGCGAGGTCGCGGTGTTCGCCATCGGCCACCTGCTCGACGAGCTGCGGGCGCACCACGGCGGGGTCGACCGGGTCGACGCCTGGTTCGACGCGCTGCGTGACGACATGCTCGAGCACCTGGAGCTGTTCCGCCCATCCCCCGAGACGGATGGCGGCGACCAGGCCGACCGGCCCGGCCAGGAGGCCCGCCAGGCCAGGGAGGCCATCCTGGGCCGCTACGCCGTCAACGTGCTGGTGACGCATCAACCCGGGGCACCGGCCCCCGTCGTGGACGAACCGAGCCCCACGTACTACAACCTGTTCGGGCGCATCGAGTACACGACCCTGATGGGCATGGCCACCACGGATCACCGGAACATCCGGCCCGGGGCGGTGCATCGGGCGAACGGCGGGTTCCTGGTCCTGCGGGTTGCCGACCTGCTCGCCGACCCGCTTGCCTGGGAACGGCTCAAGGAGACGCTGCGGGCGGCGCAGGCGCGGGTCGAGAACATCGGCGCGCAGTACGTGCTGTTCCCCACGGCCACCCTGGACCCCGAGCCGATCCCCGTCAACCTGAAGGTCGTGCTGGTGGGGCCCGCCTCGCTCTACCAGGCCCTGTACCTCATCGACGAGGAGTTCCGGACGCTGTTCAAGGTCCGGGCCGAGTTCGACGTCGAGATGCCCTGGGGCGATGGAGAGGCAGCCCTGTACGCGTCGTTCATCGCGGGCCACGTGGAGGCCGCGGGCCTCCGTCAGTTCGCCCCGGAGGCCGTGGCGCGAGTGGTGGAGCGCGGCGCGCGGATCGCCGAGCACCAGGAGCGCCTTTCGACGCGCTTCTCGGAGATCGTCGACGTCGTCACCGAGGCAAGCTACTGGGCGGGCGAGGCGGGTCACGACCTCGTGCTCGGCGAGGACGTGGGGCGCGCGGTCCGGTCACGGGCGGAC
>DAIDTV010000093.1 GCA_027457005.1 Chloroflexota bacterium | reverse complement strand
GCGGCGAGGCGCGTGGCCACGGCGTGTGCGGCGTACCCGGAGAAGATGGGCGTGAAGACCGCGCGCAGCTTCCCGAGCGCGAGCACGGCGACCACCGTCTCGGGGAGCATCGGCAGGAAGACCGCGACCCGCGTCCCCGGGCCGATGCCGTTGCGCGCCAGCATCGCCGCCGCCAGGTCGACCGCGTCGCGCAGCCCGGCCCGCGTGAGCCGCCGGACTGCCCCGTCCTCGCCCTCCCACGCCAGTGCCTCGCCGTCCGGGTCCGTCTCGGCCCACGGGTCGACGGACGCCGCGGCGTGGTTGAACGCTCCACCCCGCCACCAGCGCGCCCACTCGATCCCGTCGCGCAGGTCGAGCGTCTCGTGCGGTCGACGCTGCCAGGCCAGCCCGAGATCGTCGACGGCCGCGCCCCAGAACCAGGCCGGATCCGCCACGGCGCGCGCCTGCAGCGTCTCGAGGTCGGGCACGTCCAGCGCACGGAGAAGCCGGGCGGCACGGCTCTCGGCCAGCAGCTCGGGGGAGGGGCGCCAGGGCGCGTCGGTCACCTCCCGGCCGAACATCGCCGCGGAGTCGTGGGAACCTGGCTGTCGCATCCTGGTGGCCTCGAGGGGAGCGCGCATCGTCGGTCGGCCGCCGCGACCCCCGGGGGCGGAGCCGTGGACGGCCTGAATCTATACCCCGGGATGGTGCGGATACGCGCGGATCGTGGCCGGCACCACCGGCTTGCCCGATCCGGGGGCGCCGCGCCCGGCAGTGCGCACGCTGTCAGTCGAGCCAGGCGTCCCCGTCCCAGGATTGCCAGTACAGGCGGGCACCGCTGAGCATGAACGGGTCCAGCATCAGGGGGTGGGCCTGGTCCATCTCGAGATCCACGATGACGTCCGCCATCACGTCGACCGGCGTCTCCGTGCCGAAGCTCACGAGCAGCGAAAGCCCCGGCGCCGCGATCACCTGGTCATGGTCGCCGAAGAGGCGCATCAGCTCGTCCGGGACCAGTACGAGCGAGGACGTCCATGGCCGCGCCCGCGAGATGCGGACGATCCGGCCGTTGAACGTGGCCGTGGTGACGTCCGCGCGCCTGACCTCCGCCGCGCGCCGCCGGAGGTTGGCGTACGCTGCGTCGCGGATCTGCCCGGCCGAGCATTCCCACCGCTCGGCGACCAGCGCATCCACGAGCGGCAGCGCCGCGCCGATCTCCAGGCCGAACTCGACGGCGCACCCCGGCTCCATGACCGCCCTGACGAGCTCCTCGCCGGGCCGGTCGATCCTGGTGCCCGCCAGCAGCGGGAGCACGCGCGAGGCTGCCCAATCCCATGGGACCGGGTGAGGCATGAGCCGGGAGGCACGCCTGAGCGCCCGGACCTCACGCGCGATCTCCCTCGTGATGCCGGCGACGTCTCTCCCGACCCCCGGCTCCGGCGACGGTCGTGCTGCGCCCACCCGCGCAGCATGCGCGCTCGACCTTCACGCTGACTTATCGGGCGCCGGCCGCGCGTCGTGCGCTGCCCGCCAGCGGGCCGAGACCGCCCTCCTGCACGACGAGGTGGGGCCGAACAGCACCGGCCCGGCGGCCCGCGGATCGCTACATTGGCTGGGCGGCAGCACGGCGGAGGCTCGAGAGGCGTCGGATGGAGTTCACGCTCAACGGGCGGGGCGTCTCGACGGAGGTCCGGGCGGGGGAGACCCTCCTCGAGGTGCTCCGCGAGCGGTTCGGCCTGCGGTCCCCGAAGGACGGTTGTGCACCGGAGGGGTCGTGCGGGGCATGCACGGTGCTCCTCGACGGCCGGCCGGTCGTCTCCTGTGCACAGGACGCCAGTCGCGTCGAGGGCCGGGACGTGGTGACCCTCGAGGGGCTCCCGGCCGAAGCACGTGACGCGTGGGTGGACGCGTTCTCGTCGGCCGGCGCGGTCCAGTGCGGCTACTGCACCCCCGGCCTCGTGATGAAGTCCGAGGCGCTGCTCCGCCGTTCGCCGGACCCGTCGCGCGAGGAGATCGCCCGGGCACTTGCCGGCAACCTGTGCCGGTGCACGGGCTACGTCAAGGTGATCGACGCGGTTCGCCGGGTGGTGGCGGCGCGTCGCGGAGACGGGGTCGAGCCCGTGCCCGCCGAGGTTCCCGCGGGCGCACCGGCCCCCGCTGCCGGTGCTGCCGGAGCTGCCGGCGGCCGGTTTGCCGGGCCGTCCACCGGCGCACCGGTCGTCGACCTCGCGCCGGCGCCACCTGGTCGCGTGGGTGCCCCGACGCCGAAATGCGCCAGCCGCAGGCTCGTCCTGGGGGAGCACCTGTTCGTCCGAGACATGGCCGTCCCGGGCATGCTGCATGCCGCGCTTCGCTTCTCCGATCATCCGCGCGCCCGGGTGCTGCACATCGACACCAGCCGGGCGGAGGCCGTTCCCGGCGTGGTGCGGGTCGCGACGGCCACGGACGTGCCGGGCCGGCGGTACCAGGGACTGATCTCGGCCGACTGGCCGGCCTTCTTGGCCGAGGGTGAGACGACGCGCTGCGTGGGCGACGTGCTCGCGGCGGTGGCGGCCGAGACGCGTCACGCGGCCCGCGAGGCCGCCGCGCTGGTGGCGGTCGAGTACGACGTGCTGGAGCCCGTCACGGACCCGTTCGAGGCGCTCGCGGCGAATGCGCCGGCCGTGCACGAGGGCGGCAACCTGCTGTCCGTCTCGACCGTGCGCCACGGGGACGTCGACGCGGCGCTGGGGTGGGCGGCGCACGTCGTCGCCGAGACGTTCCGCACGCAGCCGGTCGAACACGCCTTCCTGGAGCCGGAGGCGTGCCTGGCCATGCCGGCGGGCCGCGACGGGCCCGACGCCGGTCACTGCTGCGGGGACGGCCCGGCCGCGGGCGACGGGCGCGAGGGCGGGGGAGGCATCGGGCGCCCCCATCCCCAGGTGGGGGAGCGGTTCCCCGATGGTGGCCCCCCGGCCGCGGCCCTCTCGGATGTCTCCGGCACGAAGGCCGCCGACCCGGCCGCCACGGGCCTGCGCGTGTATTCCCAGGGACAGGGCGCGTGGGAGGACCGCCGGCAGATCGCCTCCCTGCTCGGGCTCCCCGAGCAGGCCGTGCGCGTGACCCAGGTCCCCACCGGGGGCGCCTTCGGCGGGAAGGAGGACCTGAGCGTCCAGGGGCAGGCGGCGCTCCTCGCGCTGCTCACCGGCCGGCCGCTCCACCTCGCGCTCACCCGCCGGGAGAGCATCCGGCTGCACCCCAAGCGCCACGCGCTGACCATGGCGTACACCGCCGGGTGCGACGCCGAGGGCCGGCTGGTGGCCGTCCGTGCGCGGATCGTCGGCGACACCGGGGCGTATGCCAGCGTCGGCGACAAGGTGCTCGAGCGGGCCGCGGGCCACGCCTGCGGCGCGTACCGCGTGCCGAACGTCGACGTCCAGGCGCGCGCCGTCTACACGAACAACCCGCCCGCGGGGGCCATGCGCGGGTTCGGCGTGGTGCAGGTCACGTTCGCCATCGAGGGGATGCTCGACCGGCTGGCCGAGCTGGCGGGCCTCGACGGGTGGGAGATCCGCTGGCGGAACGCCCTGGACACCGGCGACCGGTTCGGGACGGGGCAGCTGCTGGGGCCTGGCGTGGGCGTGCGGCGCACGCTCCTCGCGGTTCGCGATGCCTACCGGTCGGCGCGGTTCGCCGGGATCGCCTGCGCCGCCAAGAACACCGGGGTGGGCAACGGCATGACGGAGCGCGGCCGCGTCATCCTTCGCCCGGAACCCGGCGGCTGCGTGACCCTGTTCCACTCATGGACCGAGATGGGCCAGGGCGTGCACACCGTCCTGCGGCAGATCGCGAGCCAGGAGCTCGGCATGCCGGCGGACCGGATCCGCGTCGTGGTCGACACGGAGCGCGAGCTGGACACGGGGCAGACCACGGCCTCCCGTGCGACGACCCTCGGCGGACAGGCGGTGCTTGACGCGGCGCGCCACCTGAAGGCCGCGCTGGGCGACGACCGCATGGAGGACCTGGCCGGCCAGGAGTTCGCCGGCGAATACGTGGTCGACTGGACCACCGGGAACAGCGCCGGGGAACCGGTCACCCACTTTGCCTACGCATGGGCGACCCAGGTTGCCGTCCTCGACGATCGGGGCCGGCTGGCGAAGGTCATCGCCGCGCAGGACGTGGGGCGGGCCCTCAACCCCCTGGCGCTCGAGGGGCAGATCGAGGGCGGAGTGCACATGGGGCTCGGGCTCGCGCTCACCGAGGAGCTGCCGCTCGATCGCGGGGTCCCGGCTGCCGCGACGCTCAAGTCGCTCGGCATCCTGCCCGCGGCCGCGATGCCGCCGGTGGAATGCATCCTGGTCGAGGAGCCGCAGCCGGAGGGGCCGTACGGCGCCAAGGGTGCCGGCGAGGCGGTGCTCGTTCCCACACCCGCCGCGGTGGCCGGAGCGCTGCACGCGTTCGACGGGCGGTGGCGGACCGCCCTGCCGATGCGCGATTCGGCGGCCGCCCGGGCGGCGCTCCCGAGGCTCGCGCGGGAGGCGCGCGGGACCGCTGCGGTGGCCGGCGCTGTCGGAGCCGCGAGCGGCGAGTCGGATGGCGGCACGGCCGGCGGTGATGTCGCGGCGGTCGACGCCGCTGCGCCGGTCCCCGCCGGAGCCGTCCCCGGGTAGCCTGGCGATCGCGGGCGCGGTCGCCATCCGCTCGACCCGCCGTCGAGCCGTACCCCCGCGCGCGGGGAAGCGGTGATGTCGTACGCTTCGGGCGGAGGTGCCACATGGCAGACAAGACGCCGAAGCGGCCACCGAAACCGAAGCAGCCGAAGAAGCCGAAGGCGTGACGGTGGTCTCGCGGCCGGCATGACCGCGAGACCAGGCGCAGCAGAGCGAGAGGGCCCGGCATGAACCACGTTCCGGGCGGCGTGACAGGGTCCGCGCCGGTGGAATTCGAGCTGCCCCCGGAACACCGGCTCCTGAGGGACGCCATCCGCGACTTCCTGGCGCGGGAGGTCGAGCCGGTGGTGGCCGCACACGAACGCGAGCGCCGGTTCCCGGGCGAGATCGTGCGGCGCATCGGGGAGCTGGGCTGGCTGGGCATCCCGTATCCCGAGGACGAGGGCGGTGCGGGCATGGACACGCTCGCCTATGCCGTCGCCGTCGAGGAGATCGCGCGGACCTGGGGGTCGCTGGCGCTGATCGTGGCGGCCCACACCAGCCTCGGCTGCGGCCCGCTGCACATCGCCGGCACGCCGGAACAGAAGGCGCGCTTCCTGGTGCCCATGGCCTCCGGCCGCGTGCTCGGGGCGTACGGGCTCACCGAGCCGGGCGCCGGCAGCGACGCGGGCGCCACGCGCACCACCGCCCGGCTGGAAGACGGCACCTGGGTCATCGACGGCGGGAAGCGCTTCATCACCAACGCGGGCCGGGCCGGGACCTACGTCGTCGCCGCGCGCACCGGCTCGCGCCCGGACGGTTCGGCCGAGGTCAGCGCGTTCGTCGTGCCCGCGGATGCCCCCGGATTCACGGTCGGCCGGCTCGAGGACAAGATGGGCCTGCACGCGTCGGCCACCGGCGAGCTGCATTTCGACGGCTGCCGCATCCCCGCCGGGAACCTGCTGGGCGAGCAGGGCAACGGGTTCCCCCTGTTCCTGCAGGTCCTCGACGGCGGCAGGATATCGATCGCGTCCATGGCGCTGGGGCTCGCGCAGGCGGCCCTCGACGCGGCCACCTCGTACGCGCGCGAGCGCAGGCAGTTCGGCCGGCCCATCGGAAGCTTCCAGGGGGTCGCGTTCATGGTCGCCGACATGGCCACCGAGCTGGCCGCAGCCCGCCTGCTGGTCCACCGTGCGGCCTGGCTCAAGGACCAGGGAAGGTCGTACCGGCTCGAGGCCGCGCAGGCCAAGCTGTTCGCATCCGAAGTGGCATCCCGCGCCACCAACGCCGCCGTGCAGATCCACGGCGGGTACGGCTACGTGGAGGAGTACCGCGTGGAGCGGTACCTCCGGGACGCCAAGCTCACCGAGATCGGCGAAGGCACCAGCCAGATCCAGCGGCTCGTGATCGCGCGGGAGATCCTGGGGCTGCGGGTGGTCTGAAGGCACCGCGACCCGGAAGGCGCCGCGACCCGGGCGCGACTTCCCGTGCCGTCGGCCCGGCTACCATCACCGATCATGACGCCGCTGCGCGCGCCCTGGCTGCGACCGTACCTGACCGTGCGCGATCTCCCGCTGTGGCTCGCGCTGGCGGGCATGCTGGTCATGGCCGCGACCGGCCTCGTCGGGTCGCTCGCCGATTCGCGGCTGGTCCCCACCGTCGTGCTGGTCGTGGG
>DAIDTV010000092.1:5979-6335 GCA_027457005.1 Chloroflexota bacterium | reverse complement strand
TGGATCGGCTGACCGACGCGCTGAACGCGGCGGACACGATCCTGCTCCGCGACGCCGTGCTCGAGAGCCTCGACGACGGACGCCGGGTTGCGCTGGACCGGGTCGAGCTGGCGCGGAACGCCCTGTACGCCGTGGAAGCCACGGGGCCGTCCGGCGACCGGCGGCGCCGCGTCCGCACAGTGCGCCACCGCATGCACGTGCAGCTCGGGCCGTACGGCGTGCTGGGCGAGATCCACGCGCGACCGGGGATCGCGCCGCTCCGCAGTCTCGTCGCCCGTGGCCCGATGGTGCCGCTCACGAACGCGACGATCGCCTACATCAGCGGCGGGCAGCTCCAGATGCACGATGCCGGCACG
>DAIDTV010000092.1:0-5969 GCA_027457005.1 Chloroflexota bacterium | reverse complement strand
CTGCTGGTCAACAGCGCCCTGGCCGACTGGATCGTGGCGCCGGAGCGCGAGGCTGCCTGCTTCCCGGGAGTCCGGACGATCCCCATGACCGCCTGATTCGTCAGGCCCCCAGGTCGGCGAGCACCGTCCCGGCGAACCGGCGGTCCAGTTCGGCCAGCAGCTCCGTGTCGTAGGCGACCCTGGTGCGCAGCTCCATGGGCTGCGTGCGGCCATCGCCGAGCGGCACGTCGAGGATGACGGGCGTCTGGCCCGGGCGGGCCCGGAGGATCTCGCGAACCGCGGCGAACGCCTCCGCGAGCCCCTCGCCGGAAAGCGATCCGAAGCGCAGGTGCAGCGCCTCGCCCGGTGGCGCCTCGACCGCGCGGGTCGGGGCGGCGGCCTGCCGTGCCCTCGCGCGTTCGGCCTCCGCCGGGAGCGGCGGCTCGTCGTCGGAGAAGGTCGGCGGCTCCGGGGGCTCGGCGGCACCCGGCGCCCCGGCGCGACGCTCCACGACCCGGGACACCTCCACGCCGCGGACCGCGGCCGTCACGCCGCGGGCTGCCGGCGCGGCGCCGGCGCCCACCGGCATCTCGATGACGCGCTCGCCCAGTAGGCCGCCGCCCCGGAGGGGCGAGACATGCGGGATCGTGCGACGCACCGTGCCCGCGTGTTCCCGGCCGTTCCCGTTGCCCCCGGGGCGCGCGCCGTTCGACCCACCCCCGGCGGCGGCGCCGGCTGGGCCCGGCACGCCCGGAGCTGCCCCACTGGGGCCCGCAGGAGGTCCCCAGCGGCCTGTGTCGCGACCCCCGCGACGTCCCCGGTCGAGCGTCTGCACCTGCCGGGCGAACGCCTCCTCGCCCTGCGCCAGGGCGTCCTCCCAGGTCCAGGCCGAATCGGCCAGGATCACCGACCCGTCGCCCTTGTGGTCGACCCGGCCGGCCACCAGCAGGATGGCGTCCTCCTGCCAGGTCGACGCGGTGGCCTCGAAGGTCCGGGGGAACACGATCGCCTCGACCGTCCCCTGCAGGTCCTCCAGTGTCGCCACGCCCATGGTGGCCTTCGACTTGGTGATCACCCGCCGGATGCCGGTGACCACGCCCCCCACCACCACGCGCTGCTGGTCCATCTCCTCGCCGAGATCGCCGCTGTAGGCCGTGACGTAGCGGTCCAGCTGCTGCGCCAGTGCCGCCAGCGGATGATCGGAGAGGTAGAGCCCGATGAGCTCCTTCTCCCAGCGCAGTCGCTCGCGGGGTGGCGCCTCGGTCGCCGCCGGGAGAGGCCGCTCGAGCGCCTCGGGCTCCACCTCGCCGCCGAACAGCGCGGTCTGTCCGCTGGAGCGGTCGCGCTGCTCGGCCTGCGCGGCCGCCATGGCGTCGTCGAGGGCTACCAGCAGCTGGGCCGGGTGCCCGAAGCGGCCCAGCGCCCCGACCTTGATCAGCGACTCCAGCACGCGCTTGTTGACCAGGCGCAGGTCGATCCGGCGGCACAGGTCCGCCAGCGATCGGAACTCCCCGTCCGCCTCGCGCGCCGCGATGATCGACTCGATCGCGCCCTGCCCGACGTTCTTGACCGCCAGCAGCCCGAAGCGGATCGCCTCGCCCTCGACCGTGAAGTCAAGGTGGCTCCGGTGCACGTCGGGCGGTCGCACCTCGATCCCCAGGCGTCGGCATTCGGCGATGGCCGCCGCGACCTTCTCGGTGTTGTCCCGAAACGCGGTGAGCACGCTGGCCATGTACTCGACCGTGTAGTTCGCCTTGAGGTACGCCGTCTGGTACGCCACCAGGCCGTACGTGGTGGCGTGCGCCTTGTTGAAGCCGTACCGGGCGAAGGGCTGGAAGGCGGCGAACACCGCGTCGATGATCTCCGGCTTCACGCCCCGCTCGGCGGCCTGCGGGACGAACTTCGCCATCATCTGCTGGAGGACCTTGTCCTTCTTCTTGCGGATGGCGTAGCCGAGGGTGTCCGCCTCGGGGCCGCTGAACCCGGCCAGGGCCCGGGCAGCGGCCATGATGTCCTCCTGGTAGACGAAGATGCCGTACGTCTTCGAGAGGTACGGCTCCAGGAGCGGGTGCAGGTAGGTGATCTTCTCCTCGCCGTGCTTGCGGCGGATGTAGGCCGGTATGTTGTCCATCGGGCCCGGTCGGTAGAGCGCGACCATCGCCGCCAGGTCGTATACGGAGGTCGGGCGCAGCTCGCGGATGTAACGGCGCATCCCCGCCGACTCGAGCTGGAACACGCCGGTCGTCTCGCCGGACGCGAGCAGGTCGAACGTCCTCGTGTCGTCGAGCGGGATGTGGTCCAGGTCGACCTCCACCCCGCGCTGGCGCCGGATCATGTCGACCGCGTGCCGCAGGATGGTGAGGTTCGAGAGCCCCAGGAAGTCGAACTTCAGCAGCCCGAGCGCGTCCACGCCGTGCATCTCGTACTGCGTCATGAGCGCGTCGGAGTTGGTCGCCTTCTGCAGCGGCATGATCTCCGTGAGCGGCTCCCGGCTGATCACCACGCCGGCCGCGTGCGTGGAGGCGTTGCGGGCCACCCCCTCGACCTGCTTCGCGAGCTCGACCAGCTTGTGGACCTGCGGGTCGCCCTCGTACATGGAGCGCAGCTCGGGGGCCTGCTCGATGGCCTCCTCGAGCCGGATGCCGAGCTGGTTCGGCACGGCCTTGGCGATCCGGTCGACGTCGCCGTAGGGCATGCCGAGCACGCGTCCCACGTCCCGCAGCGCGGCGCGCGCCAGCATGGTGCCGAAGGTGATGATCTGGGCCACGCGGTCCGAGCCGTACTTGTGCGTGACGTAGTTGATGACCTCGTCCCGCCGGGCGTCCTCGAAGTCCATGTCAATGTCGGGCATCGTCACGCGGTCGGGGTTGAGGAAGCGCTCGAACGGCAGCTCGTAGTGGATCGGGTCCACCGGGGTGATGCCCAGCGTGTGCGTCACGATCGAGCCCGGCGCGCTCCCCCGGCAGGTGGTCGCGATCCCCTGCTCCCGGGCGAAGCGCGTGAAGTCCGCGACGATCAGGAAGTAGCCCGCGTAGCCCATGCGGCAGATCACGTCCAGCTCGTAGTCGAGCCGCTCGCGGATCTCCTGGGTGATCACGGGGTACCGCTCGCGGAGGCCGCGCTCGCACTCGGCGCGCAGCCAGGTTTCCACCGTGTGCCCCTCCGGGACCGGGAAGTCCGGCAGCCGCAGGTGCCCGAACTCGAGGGTGAGGTTCACCATCTCGGCGATCCGCCGCGTGTTCGCGAGGGCCTCCGGGACGTTGCGGAACGCCGCCTCCATCTCGGCCGCGCTCTTGAGGTAGAACTCCTCGCTCTCGAAGCGCATCCGGTTCGGCGTGTCCAGGTTCGACGCGGTGCCGATGCACAGGAGCACGTCGTGCGCCTCGGCCTGCGTCCGCCGCACGTAGTGGAGGTCGTTGGTCGCGACCAGGGGGAGCCCCATCTCGGGCGCGAGCCGCAGCAGCTGCTCGTTGAGGCGGCGCTGCAGCGGGATCCCGTGGTCCTGCAGCTCGAGGAAGAAGTTCCCCGTCCCGAGGATGTCGCTGTACAGGCCGGCGAGCCGGCGGGCGCCCTCCCAGTCGTCCACCTCGAGCGCCTTCGGGATCTCGCCGCCGAGGCAGGCCGACATGCCGATCAGGCCCTCGGAGTAGCGCGCCAGGCGGTCGTGGTCGATCCGGGGCTTGTAGTAGTACCCCTCCAGGTGCGCGTCGGTGACGAGGCGGCACAGGTTCTGGTACCCGGTCCAGTTCTTCGCCAGCAGCACCAGGTGGTACGGCTGCGCGTCCGCCTTGCCCTCGCGGTCGGTCATCGAGCGGCGCGCCACGTACGTCTCGATCCCGATGATCGGCTTGATCCCGCGCTGCGTGGCGGCCTGGTGGAAGGCGATGGCGCCGTACAGCGCGCCGTGGTCGGTGATCGCCAGCGAGTCGAACCCGAGCGCCGACGCCTCCGAGACGAGGTCGTCGATGCGCCCGAGCCCGTCGAGCAGGCTGAACTCGGTGTGGACATGAAGGTGGGTGAAGTCGTTGGGCGCAATGGTCATGGAAGTGGGCGCACGCGGGTCCCGGGCATGCCCACAGGATAGCCGCCGGCCGCCACGGCCCGCGGGTCGCGCGACACGCGCCGGCGGCGGGACGGGTGTCCGGCAGGATGGGCCTCCGGCCGGGTCGTCTGCGCGAGGAGCGGACCTGCCGTTCACAACGGACCTGCCGCGCCGTTGACACCGCCCCGGGCAGGGGACACCATCCGGGCAGCGCGGCCGAGTCGGCCCGCCACGGAGGGACCCCCATGCAGACCGTACAGCCGCCCGTGCTCCTGCCGACCAGGGTCGACGAAGGCCACGCGCCCGGATTGACCTACCGGATCGAGGGCGAGCTCGTCCCGGTGCTCCACGTGGTGCTGGACGGCACCCGGGGTCTCTTCTTCGAGCACCACGTGGTGCTCTGGAAGGATCCGAACCTGCTCATCGGCATCCACCCCATGGCCGGTGCGTTCAAGCGCGTGGTGGCCGGCATGCCGATCTTCATGACCGAGACGCAGTCTCCCGGTGAGATCGCCTTCTCCCGCGACGATCCGGGCCACGTCCTGTCGCTCCACCTGCCGCCGGGCCGTTCGATCTACGTGCGCGAGCACCAGTTCCTGGCGGCGACGACGGGCATCGACTACACGTTCACCCGCGTACGGGGCATCGGGAACATGCTGTTCGGCGGCACCGGATTCTTCATCGACCGGTTCCAGGCCGGTGGCGCGGAGGGCGTGGTCTGGCTCCACGGCTACGGCAACGTCTTCGAGAAGATGCTCCTGGCCGGCGAGTCGATCGACGTCGAGGGCGGCGGGTGGATCTACCGCGACGAGACGGTGTCGATGCAGCCCGCGGTCTACGGGTTGAAGACGGGGGGCTTCGGCGGGTCGGGCCAGCTCGTCTTCAACCGGTTCACCGGTCCGGGGCGGGTGGGGATCCAGTCGGCATACGTGCACCTGCCGACCGAGAACTGACGGCGGGCGCGACGGTCGAGCGCCGGACCTGCCCGGTCAGGCGCCTTCTTCTGCCGCCAGGGACGCCGGGATCTGCCGCGCCTCGTGGCGGATCACCAGCGCCACCGCCACGAGCACCAGCACGGCGCCTCCCAGGAGGAACAGTGTCAGCGGCTCGGACAGGAGCGCCCAGCCGAGCACGAGGGCGATGACCGGGTTGACGTACGCGTAGGTCGCCACCTGGGAGACGGGGGCGTGGGCGAGCAGCCACGTGTACGCGGTGAACGCCAGCAGCGACCCGAAGACGACCAGGTATCCGAGGGCCAGCCACGAGCGCGCCTCGGTGTGCGCCGGGAGGCCGCCGGGCTCGACGAGGGCGGCCACGACCAGCAGCACGATCCCGCCGGCCAGCATCTCGACCGCGGTCGAGACGAGCGGATCCCGGGGCATGGGGACGCGGCTCGAGGCGAACGACCCCGCGGCCCAGCACGCGCACGCGACCACGAGGAGGATCGCGGAGCCGGCATCCACCGATCCCGCCTCGCCCTGCCAGGTGAGCACCGCCACGCCGGCGAACCCGAGCGCGACGCCGCCGAGCGTTCCGCGCGTCACACGCTCCCGGCTGAGCGCCCGGAACACCACGACCCACAGCGGGATCGACGCCGCCACCAGCGCCGCCAGCGACGACGGCACGTGCTGCTCCGCGGTGTTGATGCCGCCGTTGCCCGCCGCCAGCAGCGCGATCCCGACCGCCCCCGCCCCCAGCAGCTCACGCCTCGGCAGCACGAAGCGGCGGATGCCGCCGCGAAGCGCAAGAACGACCGCCAGGATCGTGCCCGCGACCACGAACCGGATCCCGCCGCTGAGCAGGGGCGGGAGGCTCTCCACCATGACCCGGATCGCAAGGTAGGTGGAGCCCCACACGACGTAGACGATCCCCAGCGCCGCCAGGACACGCACGTTGTATCGCAGCCGGATCGTTGCCGCGGACCGGGTCACTCTGATCATGTCTGTAC
>DAIDTV010000091.1 GCA_027457005.1 Chloroflexota bacterium | reverse complement strand
GATGGGGAGGGCCCGGGCGCCGGCGCGGAGCAGGCGGCAGCCGGCGCGGCAGCGGGGTACGCAGCGGAAGAACACGGCGCGGACAGGCGCGCCTGAACAACGGCATCGGCACAGCGACGGGAGACGGAGGGAGGCCGGTGACCGGCCGCATCGCACTGGCACTGGCGATCCACAACCATCAGCCGGTCGGCAACTTCGGCTGGGTCTTCGAGGACGTGTACGAGACGGCGTACGCGCCCCTGCTCGACGCCCTCGAGCGGCATCCGGGCGTGCGACTGTCCCTGCACTACACGGGTCCGCTGATCGAGTGGATCCAGGCCGAGCACCCTGATTTCGTGCAGCGGCTGGGTGCGCTCGTGGGGCGCGACCAGGTCGAGATGCTGGGCGGCGGTTACTACGAGCCGGTGCTCGTCTCGCTCCCCGAGCGCGACCGGCACGGCCAGCTGGTGCGGATGGCGGACGACGTGGAGCGGCTCTTCGGGCGTCGGCCGAGGGGTGCCTGGCTCGCGGAACGCGTGTGGGAGCCGCAGCTTCCCTCGGCGCTCGCCGACGCCGGGTACGACTGGACCATCCTCGACGACAACCACTTCCGTGCCGCCGCCATCGCCGAGGACGCGATGTGGGGCGCCTACGTCACGGAGGACCAGGGACGGCTGCTGCGCGTCTTCGGCACAGAGCAGGGCCTGCGCTACCGGATCCCCTTCGGCGATCCCGCGGACGTCATCGCGCACCTCCGCGACCACGCCACCGAGGATGGGAGACGCCTCGGCATGATGGGCGACGACGGCGAGAAGTTCGGCGCCTGGCCGGGGACGTACGAGCACTGCTGGGGCGCCAATCGCTGGATCGACAGGTTCTTCGGTCTGCTGGAGGAGAACGCCGGGTGGCTGGCCACGGTCACGCCGTCCGCGTGGCTGGATCGGGAGCCGCCCGCGGGCCGGATCTACGTGCCGACCGCGTCATACATCGAGATGGGCGAATGGGCGCTTCCGGCCGCCGAATCGACCGTGTTCACCGCGCTCGTGAAGCGGGCGTTCGAGCACGACCTGCCCGAGAAGCGCTACCTGCGGGGCGGCTTCTGGCGCAACTTCCAGGCCCGCTACCGGGAGATCAACGACCTCCACAAGCAGATGCTTCGCGTCTCGGCCAAGGTTGACGCGCTGCGCGACGGCGCCGAGAAGCAGGCGGCGCTCGATCACCTGTACCGGGGCCAGTCCAACGACTGCTACTGGCACGGGCTCTTCGGGGGCATCTACATCGTCCACATGCGGCTGGCCACCTACGCCCACCTGATCGCGGCGGAGGACATCGCCGACCGGGCGGCGGCGCAGGAGCCCCGGCCGGACCGGCCGGTGGATGCGGCCGCGGTGCCGGCGCTCGCGGCGCCCGGCGTTGGCGCCGCGCTGTTCGACGCCGACCTCGACGGCGTGCCGGAGGCGTACCTCGCCACGCCCGGCGAGGTCGTGGTGGTGGACCTCGCGGAGGGCGCCGGGATCGGCAGCTGGGACCTCCGCGCGACCCGGCTGGCACTCGCCGCCGTCATGCGGCGCCGCCCCGAGGCCTATCACGCGACGCTGAAAGCGCACGAGGAGGCGAGTGCCCTCGCGGCGCATGCCGCGAGCCCGGTGACGGGATCGGCAGCGGACGGGGGAGACACCGGGGCACCCGGGGACTCTTCCGGCGCGGGCGCGCTGAAGACCATCCACGACATCGTCGCCACCAAGGAGCCTGGCCTGAGCCGGCTTCTCGTGTACGACCGCCACGAGCGTCGCTCGGGCCTGGTCCACGTCGTGCCCGCGGGCAGCGGCGTGGACGCATTCCGGCGCCAGGAGCACGAGGAGATCGCCGACCTGGTGGACGATCCCTATCGCGTCGGTCGGCTCGTCGACGGCGAACTGGACGCGGAGCGGGACGGCCGGCTCGCGGGCCAGCCGGTGCACGCGAGCAAGACGCTGCGGGTCGGAGGGGGGCGCCTCGACCCGTGGCTGGCGTTCGAGCTGACCGTGGAGCATCGCGGCGACGCGGCGGTACGGGCGGACCTGGTGGTCGAATGGAACGTGGACCTCGCCGGTGGCGGGGGTAACCCGGCCGCCTTCTACGCGGTGCCGTCCGCCGCCGGACCATCCAGCGCCGGATCGCCCGCCGCCGGATCGCCCGCAGCGACGTCCTCCTCGCCCCTGCGCCGGTACGCCCACGATTCGGCCGAGGAGCCCGGCCGGCTCCCCTGGCTGGTCTTCGGAAACGACGCCGAGGGCGTGGAGATCCGCGCGACGTTCGAAGCGCCGGCGGAGGTGGCGTGGTTCCCGGTCGAGACCGTGTCGAACTCGGAGGCCGGGTTCGAGCGGCAGTACCAGGGCAGCTGCCTCCTCCTGAGATGGCCCCTGGCGCTCGCGCCCGGCGAGAGCCGGAAGGTCGGGGTCCGCTTCGACGTCTCCAGCACGCGGGACCACCTTGCCGAGGAGACCGCGCCACGTCCGTGACCATGCGCGGCTCCCCGGTGCGACACTCCGCGGGATGACACGCGCCCGACTCGCGATCCACGCGCACTTCTATCAGCCGGACCGTCGGGACCCGTTCACGGGCCGCATCCCGCCCGATCCCACGGCCGCTCCGGCCCGTGACTGGACCGAGCGCGTAACCGACGAGTGCTACGAGCCGAATGCCGTGCGGGGCAATTTCCGGCGGATCGGGTGGGACCTGGGCCCGACGCTCGCGACGTGGCTTCGGGTCGAGCGGCCGGACCTGCACGATGCGATTGCCGCGCAGGACGACGGGTCCAACGCGATGGCACAGCCGTGGCACCACACGATCCTTCCTCTCGCGTCGATGCGCGACCGGCGCACCGAGATCCGCTGGGGGATTCGCGACTTCGAGCTGCGGTACGGCCGGCGGCCGGCCGGGATCTGGCTTCCCGAGACGGCCGTCGACCTGGCGACGCTGCGGATCTGCGCGCAGGAGGGAATCCGGTACACGATCCTGGCGCCCTGGCAGGCCGGGACGGACGGGGGCGTGGATCCGCGGCGTCCCTACCGGGTGGAAGTCGGCGGCGGTCACTCGCTGACCGTGATGTTCTACGACGCCGAACTGTCGGCGGCGGTCAGCTTCGATCCGGCCGCCACCAACAACGCCGACGAGTTCGTCCGCGCCCGGGTGCTGCCCCGCCTGGCCCACCCGCTCCCGTCGGGTGCGGCCCCCCTGGCGCTCATCGCGAGCGACGGCGAGCTGTACGGGCACCACCAGGGGTTCCGGGAGCTCTTCCTCGCGAGGCTGACGAGCTGGTACGGCACGGGAGCGAGCGACCCCCACCTGGAGGTGGGGGCGCTGGGAAACCTGCTCGGAGAGGCGTCGCTCCCCGGTCTCCCGGTCATGACGGTCCGCGACCGGACCAGCTGGTCGTGCCACCACGGGGTGCTCCGCTGGAGCGCCGAGTGCCCGGACGCCACCGATGGGCGCTGGAAGCAGCCGCTCCGACTCGCGCTGGACCGCCTCGCGGCGGCGATCGATACCCTGACCGAGGCCCTGGTCCGGCCGCTCGGCGTGGACCCGTGGGTGGCGCGTGACGGATACGTGGAGGTCGCGTCGGAGTTTGCGCCGGCCGGCTCGTACGTGGCGCGCGTGCTGGCTGAGTCGGGCGGAGCCCCGCACGCCAGGCCGGCTCTCGCCGTGCGGTCGCGTCGGGCGCCGGCGGCACTGCTGCAGGACGTGCTCGCCGCACAGTCCTCGAGGCTCGCGATGTTCATGTCCGACGCCTGGTTCTGGGACGATCCCGCGCGGCAGGAGACGCTGCAGGCGCTGCGGTTCGCCGCGCACGCGGCGCGGCTCCTCGACCACATGGCGGGCACCGACCTCGAGCGGACCCTGGTGGACGATCTTTCCGCGCTGCACTCGCCCTCGACCGGCGCCGACGGCGCCGCGCTGTACCGGCTGGCGCTCGAGCAGGTGGGGCAACCGGCACCGGGCTAGGTCCGTTCTCCCACGGCGTCGGTGGCAGCAGGACCCCGTGGACCGGGGTGGCGGACAGGCCGTATGCCCGCCCCCAGACGGCCGCTCGGCCCTTGGAGTCCGTACCCGGGAGCGGCCATGATCCCGGTGGGACGCAATCCCACACCTCCTCCACGGAGTGGCCCGTCGCGAGTGCGGCGGGTCGCTTCGTTTTCAGGGCCATCCGCGCACCCCGCGGGACACGCGCGCGGCTCCGGTCCCGACGGCCCTTGCGGCGCGCGTCGCGACGCCGCGCCCTTCGAGCGAGAAGAGCACGAACGCGGCCACGCCGACCACGGTCGCGACGACGAGCGCGGGACGGATCCCCAGTTGCGTGGCCAGGACGCCCCCCGCCAGCGGCGCAAAGGTCGCGGCGAGGTTCTGCGTGCTCTGGTCGATGGCGGTGAACGTCACGGCGAACCGCCGCGGCACGCGGCGCATCAATTCCTCGAACAGCACCAGGCTGGCACCGGCGGCGAAGATCGAGGCGAACGCGGCGAGCGCCGCCACCAGCGGCAATGCGCCGAGCAGGGTGAGGACCGCGGGGGCCAGGGCATTGCCGAGAATCGTCACGAGGAGCACCGGCCGCGTGCCGCGGCGCATCGACAGGCGCCGCCACGCCCAGTACCCGACCAGCTGTGTGGCCGCCGCGGCCGCCCCGATCACGCCGATCCACGCGTCCGATGCGTGCAGCTCGCGGATGTAGAAGAGCGGGAGGAGCGGCGCGGCAGCGTAGACGCCCGCGGTGTAGAGGAACGAGCGGACCTCGAATGCGAGGAAGCGGGGCTCCGCACGCACGACCGCAGCGAACTCCGCGAACCGCAGCCTGGCGCCCGACGTGTGCACCGGGAGCGCCTCCTGGTCGGGCAGCCGGACGCGGTGCGAGTTCCACCAGCTGCCCAGGGCGGCGATGGCGAACGACCCGAAGACCAGCGCGTAGTTCCGGGGGAAGGGCAGGAACCCGAGGACCTGTCCGGCCAGGGCGACCGTGACCGCGGTGGTGAGCCCCATGATCGACCACCGCCGGCTCAGCAGGTCGAGCCGGTGCGACGGGCCCGCGGCGCCGTCCATCAGGACCGGGAAGGCCACGTTGACGAGCGTGTTCGGGATCGTCTGCAGTGCCCAGATGGCGAGCACCGCGATGGCGGCGGGCGCGCTCCCCGCGGCCCAGCCCGGACCCTGCGGCAGCACGAGCATGGCAAGCGCCATCACGCCGAAGGCGAGCTGGGCCACGAGCCGGGCCGCGCTGTACCAGGGCACCACGTTCCGGCGATGCTGGAGGAACCGGCCGAGCGGGATCGCGAACAGGAACCCGGATATCGCCGGCAGGGCGGTGAGCAGGCTCACCTGGAGCGTCGTGCCCCCCAGCCGTAGCAGCATCACCGGCAGGAACGGTGTCGAAGCGTTGACGATGCCGACCGCCACCGAGTCGCGCTCGACGAGCCTCACGTTGCGGGCGACGACGGGCCCCGGCAGGGGGTGGGTGGCGCGCGCGCCCAGGGTGTCGCCGCTGGTCACTTCGCGGGCGGGAAGCCGAGGCGCGTGCTCATCCACCGACCTCACTGGAATGCCACCCCCGCGGACGGACATGGTAGGCCGGCATCGGGGCGTCCGCATGGCCCTGTTCGGCCGCGCGCGGCCCTGTCACGATCGGCAGGCGTCTGACGTAGGGGCCCGCCCTGACCCCGCGGGAGCGATGAGATGACAGCTGCCTATTCCCCCGGGGGAAACTCGACACCCTCCGGCGAGCCGCCTTCGTCGGCCGCAACGGGCACCGGACCGTCGGCCGCGCCGGCATCCGGACCTCCCATCGCGCCCGGCAGCGGGCAGCCGGCCCCTCCCGGCTCCGGAACCGGCCCGGGTGGGTATCCCGCCGCGTGGCCGCCCGGCGCCCTCCAGGCCCCGGGGATCCGGCCTGCCGGCCCCTCGAGCTCCAACACCGGGACCTGGGTTGCCGGGCTCGTCCTGGTGGCGATCGGCGGGCTGCTCCTCCTGGGGCGCTGGGTTCCCGACGCCGGCGAGTACGTCGTGCTCGCGATCGGCCTGGTGCTGCTGGTGGTCTTCTTCGCCACCGGTGAGTACGGGTTCCTGGTCCCGGGAGGGATCATCAGCGGGATCGGAGCGGGGATTCCGCTCGCGACCGCGTACGAGGGGCAGCTGGGGGGCGGTCTCTTCCTGATCGCGATGGCAGTCGGGTTCCTGCTGATCTGGATACTCGGGCTGCTGTTCCGCGTCCGCGAGCACCACTGGTGGCCGCTGGTCCCGGGCCTGATCCTGGGCACGCTCGGTGCGTCGCTGACGGCCGGCGAGCGCGGCCGGGGGATCGCCGACGCGATCGCGGCGGGATGGCCGGCGCTGCTCGTCGTCGCG
>DAIDTV010000090.1 GCA_027457005.1 Chloroflexota bacterium | reverse complement strand
GCCTTCGACCGGGATGATCGACTTCTCGCCGATCGTCGCGTTCCTGCTGCTGTCGGTGCTCGCGGCCGCGCTGAAGATCGGCTGATCGACCGCCGGCGGCTGCGAGGGACCGGTCGTGCCGTCGGCTCGAATCGCGATCCGGCTCACGCCTCGTGCCGGCCTGGATCGCCTGGATCCGCCCGGGGCCGACAGCGAGCTCCGGGCACGGGTGCGCGCAGCGCCCGTGGATGGGGCGGCCAACGAGGCGCTGCTGCGCCTGCTGGCCGACTCCCTCGACCTCCCCCGTTCGGCGCTCCGGCTCGTCGCGGGAGCCCAGGCCCGCCGCAAGCTCGTGGAGGTCGAGGGGCTGACGCCTGAAGAGGTTCAGGCCCGGCTGGCGCGACGCCAGGGGCAGTAGCCCGGCGGCAGCCCCGGCGCCTCACCGGGCACGGCGCCGGCCCGCTCGTCCACGGGCCCGCCCGTCCGCGTTGACGCCCGGTGGCCGGGCAGCCGATAATCGCGTGGCGGCAACGCCGCGTGACCCGGGGGCGATTGGCTCAGTCGGTTAGAGCGCACGGTTCACATCCGTGAGGTCACTGGTTCGAATCCAGTATCGCCCACCAGCTCCTCCGGTATGCGAACGTCGGCCGGCACCCGGTAGGTGGGGCGGATGTCCGTCGGCGACACGACCCGGATCTCCCCGATGAGGAGGCGCAGGAGCGCCTTGGTACGGGCCCGCTGCCCCTGCTAGTGGGTGCAGGCGGATGGCGCCCACGGTGACCGTGAGGCGCGCGGTTGCCGAGCGCCCGAAGTGGAACACGAGGGTGAACAGGACGAGGAGGAGCAGGACCGCCTGGCGCCAGTCGGTGGGCCACTCCTGCGGCGGCGTGGCCTCGCTCATCGGGTGCCCTGCCCGGGTGCGTGCCGCTGGAAGAGGGGGGTGGTGGGACGCCCGATGACGCCGCGCCTTTCGCGGTAGCCGTGAGGCTTGTGGTACACGTCGACGCCCTCGGCCGTCGCCTGTTCGGCCCACTCGCCCTCGGGCACGAGCTTGTCGCAATAGCGGCAGTAGGCAGCATGGGGCAGGAGACCGGCCAGGCGGTCGCGCTCGGCGCGCAGAGTGCCCGCCTCCGTCTTGGCGTGGGCCAGCGCCGCCTTGGCACCTCTCAGGGCCGCCTGCGCCTTATCGAGCGCCCGCTGCGTGCGGCGATGCGCCGTGCGTTCGGCCGCGAGGTCGGCCTTGGCCTTGTCCTGCTTCGCCGTGGTCGCGGCGGCTGGCTTCGCCGCGGTACCTGCGGCCTTCGTCGTCGCGAGATCCGCCTCCAGCTCGGCCACCTGTGTCCGCAGGCGCTCCAGCTCTCCCGACTCCAAGAGCCGCAGGCCCGCGATGATGGCCGCCCGCTTGGTGCGGTGGACTAGGCCCATGCGGTCGATCAGGCCGGAGTCCTCGGGCCCGAACTCGACGATGAATCTGCGGCGATAGCGGCCGATGTCGGCCAGGTCCATGGACGCTATGTCACATGTACCACTGGATACGTGCAACCGGCATGGTCCATGCGGGGGACGGCGCAGGCTGTACAGTCTCAGAAGGCGGCCGTGTCGATCCAGGGCCGGGTCAGTGCGATAACGTTCAGATAGGTCCCGCTGACCACCGGCTGTTCGGTCTAGCATTCGTTCGGTGGTCTTGGCCGGCCCCCGCGGCCGGCGTCGGTCGTGGGCTGTCGGCGTCCGGAGGCATGGTGGCACTCGTCGACGCAGGCTTCGTCGGTCGAGGGGCCGAGCTCGGGTTGCTCGACGCCGCCTTCGCGGAGGCGGCGTCGGGACGACCGACGGTGGTGCTGGTGCGCGGTCCGGCAGGGATCGGCAAGACCGCGCTGATGCGGCGGTTTCTGGCGTCCCACCCGAGGGCGCAGGCGCTCTGGGCGATCGGCGACGAGGCCGAGTCGCTGCTCAGCTTCGGGGTCATCGATCAGCTCAGCCGGGCCGCCGCGACGGGACTCCCTTCGCCGGCGGGAAGCCGCGGGGCCGATCATCTCGTGGCAGGAGCGGAGTTGCTGGAGTGGCTGGCCGCCCAGTCCGCCCGGGGACCGTTGGCAGTGGTGGTCGACGACGCCCCGTGGGGCGATAGCCCCTCCCTCCGGGCCCTCGCCTTCGCCCTGCGCCGGCTGGTGAACGAGCCGGTACTGGCAGTCTTCATCGCCCGCGACGAGGACCTCGGCACCTTGCCGGCCGGAGTGGGCCGCTTCCTTTCCGGTGAGAGCGTGGTCTCGCTTTCTGTGGTGGGTCTCGGCGAGGCGGACCTGCGGGTTCTCGCCGAAGCGACGGGCCACCCGGGATTTCCGCTCGGGGCGGCTCGCCGCCTGCGGGCCCACACCGGTGGCAACCCCCTCCACGCCCGGGCGCTGCTCACCGAGCTGGACCCCGGAGTGTGGTCGGCCACGGGGAGCGGGCCATTGCCCGCGCCGGCCTCGTTCGCCGCCTTGGCGCTTGGACGGCTCGCCCACTGCAGCCCGCCGACGCGGGCCCTTGTAGCTGCAGCAGCGGTGCTGGGCATGCGCTCTTCGCTGGCTGATGCCGTCGCACTCGCCGCCAGCGGGGATCCCTCCGCCGCGCTCGACGAAGCGGCGACCGTGGGCCTGCTGGAGGCGCCGCTACCCGGCGGTGAGCTGCACTTCCCGCACCCCCTGGTGCACGCCGCCATCTATCACGACCTGGCCCCGGGCCGGCGGGCCGCGCTGCACGCCGCCGCCGCGGGGCGGGCCCGCAGCACGGCCGAGGCGCTACGCCACCGGGCGCTCGCGTGCCTCGGTGACGACCCCGTTCTGGCGGCCGAGCTGGCCGGCTTCGCCGCCGAGCAGGCCGGCCGGGGATCCTGGGAGGCGGCCGCCGATGCCTACCTCAATGCTGCTCGCGTCGCCCCCGGTCCCGAAGCCCCAGAGCGGCCGGTGACACCCCGGCCGCTCTGGGGATGCGGGGGCGGGTCGAGGCATGCGGGGACTGCGCCCAGCGCCACTATGTGCTTGGCCTGATCTCGTCGGTTACCGGGGATCCGGAGGCCGGGGTCCGCTCCTTCGCGCGGGCGTGGGCGGCAGCAGGCCCCGCGGACGGCGAGGCGGCAGCCAAGACCGCCACTCAGCTGGCCAGGGTTGCCGCCAATGAGGGGCGGGCCCTTGATGCCCTCACCTGGGTCCGGCGTGCGCTGAATGGACAGGTGCCTCAGTCGAACCGGGATATGGCCAAGTTGATCGAGGCTTTCGGCTTCGGGGAGATGGGCCGTTTCGCCGAGGGCATCGCGGCGATGGGAGAGCCGGCTCCTGATTCCCTCGACCGAGGCGCGCTAGGGGCGCTGGGCGGCCGGGGGGTCCTGCACCTTTGGTCAGGCGAGCTCGGCGCCGCAGTCGCGGACTTGTCCCTCGCGGACGAGGCGGCCCGCCGGTTTGGTCCGATGACGATGCGGATCGTCATCCTCATCTACTGGGCCCAGGCCGAGTACCGTCTTGGACGCTGGGACGAGGCCACCGTGCACGCCGGGCTCGCTATTTCGCTGGGTACCGATGCCGGGGAGGCGTGGACCCTGGCCCTGGCACATGCCGTGGCCGCCCTCCCCGCGGCCGGTCGGGGAGACTGGGCTCGCGCCGAAGCCCACCTCGCCGCCGGCGGAGCGGCGGCCCGGCGGCCCGGCGGCGGCCCGGCCAACCACCTCTGGGTGACCACTGCCCGGGCCCGCCTGGCACAGGCCCGGAGCGACTGGGCAGGGATACTGGTCGCGACCGATGACATACTGGCCCTCGACATCCCCTACGGGAAGGACCTGCCGGGCATCCAGCCCTGGGCGCTCCTGCGGGCTGAGGCCCTGACGGCCACCCACCGGCCCGCCGAGGCGGCCGCCGTGCTCGACGAGGTCGAGGAACGGGTGGGGAACCAGGGCGACACCACGACATGGGTGAGCGCGACCCGCATCCGGGCGCTGTGGGCCACCGCCGGGGGGCGGCCGGAGGAGGGCGAGGCCGCTTTCGAGAAGGCGCTGGGCCTCGCCGCCGGGCACGAGGTCGGCGCTCTCGACCTCGCTCTGCTCCACCTCGACTACGGCGCCGTGTTGCGACGGGCAGGCCGCCGCCGGGCCGCCGCCGAGCAGCTCGTCATGGGCCGGGACCTGCTCGCCGCGCTGGGGGCGGCGCCGTTCCTGGAGCGCGCCGAGCGGGAGCTGGCCGCCTGTGGGCTGGCCCCCAGCGGGCCTCGCCGTGACGTTCGGTCGCTCCTCAGCCCGCAGGAACAGGCGGTGGCGACCCTCGTGGCGACCGGGCTCACCAACCGCCAGGTGGCCGAACGCCTGGTGCTCAGCACCAAGGGTGTTGAGTACCACCTGGGGCACGTGTTCGCCAAGCTCGGGGTGGCAACGCGGGCCGAGCTGGCCGGCCGCCTTGCGCCGCCCGGGCGCCCGTCGCCTCCGCGAGGCTGAACCCGGCGCTCCGAGTCCGCTGCGCATTCGGGGCCGTCGGGGGGGAAAAAACCTAGGGAAAAGACTAGGCATTTCCCTAGGGCGCTCGAAGCGTTCGGTCCGTACCCTCGACAGCATATATCCACTTCGAGGGAGCGCGGGTGCAGCTGGTGGTTGAGGTGCGCAACACGGAGGCCGGCCTGCGCGGCGAAGTCCGCCTCCCTGGCCGCGAGGCTGTGCCCTTCGCCGGCTGGCTGGAGTTCCTCGCGCTCATCGAGGCGGCCGCCGACCGCGCCACCGCCGAGGGCGAGGCGTCTCAGCCCACCACCACAGAGACACATAAGGGAGACCAGTGATTCCAACACGCCCGCCCGCCCTGGCGTTCGCCGTGGGCATCACCGTCATCCTGGCGGCGTGCGGGGGATCGTCGGCGACGAAGGCCCCGGCCGCAGCCGGCACCAGTGCGGTGGCCCCGGCCTCGGCCGCCGCACTGTCCCAGTCATCCGCCGCGCCGCCCGTGCCGACTGCGAGCGCGGCCGCGAGCGTAGTGCCGCTGCCCAGTGTCGGCGACGTGTCCAACGCGGCCAACGCCCTGTCAAATGTCAGCTCGTACAAGGTCTCCATCACCACCACCGGCGGGACGAACCCGGGCACGGAGAGCATCGTCGTGGTCCGCAAGCCCGCCCTGGCTGAGAGCTTCACGGCCACCAGCGCCGGCAAGACCACGCGCATCGTCGTTGTCGGCTCGGACGTGTGGATCGATGAGGGCACGGGCACCTTCGTCAAGAACGCCATTCCCGCCGCCGCCGTGTCGGCCATGACCAGCGCCTTCGACCCGGGCACGTTCCTCGCGCGGGCCAAGGCCGGCGCCCCGCTCTCAGCCCTGCAGACCATCGGCGTGGAGACGAAGAACGGTGTGCAGGCGATCCACCTGCGGGCCGATCACTCGACCGTCATTCCGGCCGGCCACCCTACCATCGCGCCCGGGGCCACGATCGACATCTGGGTTTCCACCGACGGTAACTACCTCGTCGCCCTCGAGATGAGCGGCATGCTGTCCGCCACCGGTCTCACCAGCGTCAAGCTCGAGATCACCAACATCAACGACCCGTCGCTGAGCGTGAGCGCGCCGAGCTAGGGCAATCATCAGGAAGAAAGGGGGCCATCATGCGTCGGATCTTCGTGGCGATCGTCCTCGCCGCCGCATGGTCCGGACTCCTCAACATCGGCGCATCTGCGGCAGCAACGCCGTTCGTCAGCCGGCTCGTGCCGGCACCACCCAACGTCGTGGGCTGTTACCGGTATGTGAACCACACCTGGGTCAAGGTCGCCTGCGAGTCCCCGGCATTCATCGCGGCGCACGTCCCGCATCCCGAGTTGCTCTCTGGCATCGGCGCGCGCTTCAAGACATCCACCGCCGCCTTCGCCATGAGCGTGGTCAGCGCGAAGCCCGTCGACCAGCAGGCTGGCTCGGTGACCGACAGCCAGGCCGGCTCGGGCGCGTACAGCCTCCAGGACAACGAGTTCTTCACGGGCAGCAACGGACAGGCCGATGGAGTGCAGTTCACCGACCAATCGTATGTATTGAACTTGGGCCTGATATCCGAGCGACTGAACAACGTCTGCGTGTGGCAGGTCGACATCATCACGCAGACCTACAGCCCGACCTGCTCGGGCATCCTTAGCGGTCACAACGTCCAGTACGTCGAGGGCACCGACGGCGGCGGAACGCTGACCGTTGCCGCGGCGTCCGGGTCGTCTTGGGCCGTGGCCACCGTGGTCCTGGACACCTATGGCCTGGGTGGCGGCCACCGCTGGAACAACAGCAGCGGGTCCATCCTCGGTTTCGGCAATGGCTCGAAGGCCGTCTTCAGCAAGACCGAGGAGGCGATCGGCATCGAGGTTTCCAGCTGCGTCAACGATGCGGGGTTCGTCCAGTGGGCAGTCTTCTGCGG
>DAIDTV010000089.1 GCA_027457005.1 Chloroflexota bacterium | reverse complement strand
GTGGCGCGCCGGGGTGGCCGGCGAGGCTCAGCCGGGCGTCGAGGCCCGGTTGGCCGGCTGCTCCCGACGCGCCTGTCGATCCCTTACGGCCGCCGGCAACGCCCTGGAGGACATCGGCCACGCCAGGCTCCGCCGCGGGAGAGCAGGGCGGCCAGCGCAGGCCGGCCGGGGCCGCCACCCACGCCTGGCGACCAGGTCAACGCGGCCTGGCGGCCGGCTCAACGCGGCCAAGGGGCAGGGGCTGAACGCGGCCTGGTGGCCGGCTCAACTCGGCCAGGCGACCGGCTCGACGCGGCCAAGGGGCCGGGGCTGAACACGGCCCGACCGCCGGTCCGGCCCTTGGCGAGCCGTCCCCGGACAGCCGTCGGCGGCGGCCCGCGATGACCGCCCGGCTCTCTCAGTCCGGACAGGGCATCTCCGCGCCCGTCATAGGGCGCCAGTGCAGGTCGGGCTGGCGCGCGGCCGTGGCCTCGTCGAGCCGCCGCACCGGCGCCGAATGGGGCGCCGTGTGCACCACGTCCGGCTCGGTGTGGGCCTCGCCCGCGATCGCGACCAGGGCGTCGGCGAAATCGTCGAGCGTCTCGAGCGCCTCCGTCTCGGTCGGCTCGATCAGCATCGCCTCCTCCACGATCAGCGGGAAGTAGATCGTGGGTGGATGGTGGCCGTGGTCGATGAGCCGCTTGGCCACGTCGAGGGTGCGGATCCCCGTCTCCCGGTGGAGCGTGGCCGAGGAGGCCACGAACTCGTGCTTGCAGACCCGGTCATAGGGGATGTCGTAGGTGCCGCGCAGCCGGTGACGCAGGTAGTTCGCCGCCAGCACGGCGTCCTCGGACACTTCCGCCAGACCGCTGCCGCCGTGTGCCCGCAGGTACGCGTACGCGCGCACCAGCACGCCCACGCTGCCCACGTACGAGCGCACCCGGCCGATGCTGGTCGGCCGCTCTCCCGGTCGTTCGAGCCGGAACGAGCCGTCCGGGTCGCGCAGGACCCGGGGCGCGGGCAGGAACGGCAGGAGCCGCTCTCCCACCGCGACCGGGCCGGAGCCGGGCCCGCCCCCGCCGTGCGGCGTGGCGAACGTCTTGTGCGTGTTGAAGTGCATCGCGTCGAACCCCGCGGCGCCGGGCCGGAACGTGCCCATGACCGCGTTCAGGTTGGCGCCGTCCATGTAGGCGAGGGCGCCGGCCGCGTGGACCGCGTCGAGAATCTCGACCACCTGGTCCTCGAAGAGCCCGAGCGTGGAGGGGTTGGTCAGCATCAGGGCCGCGGTCCGGGGCCCGAGCGCGGCCCGCAGTGCGACGAGGTCCACGCCGCCGCGGGCGTCGGAGGGCACGGTGACGGTGCGGTAGCCGGCCATGGAGGCGGTCGCGGGGTTGGTGCCGTGCGACGAGTCGGGCACCAGGATCTCGGTGCGTTCGGTGTCTCCGCGGCTGCGGTGGTAGGCCCGCACCATCAGGATGCCGGTCAGCTCGCCCTGCGCCCCGGCGGCCGGCTGCAAGGTGACGGCCCGCATCCCGGAGATCTCGCACAGCCACTGCTCGGTCTCCCAGAGCAGCTGGAGCGTCCCCTGTGCGGCCGCGTCGGGAACGAGCGGATGCAGGTCGGCGAAGCCCGGCAGGCGCGCCGCCCACTCGTTGATCTTGGGGTTCCACTTCATGGTGCACGAGCCCAGGGGATAGAAGCCCGTGTCGACCGCGAAGTTGAGATGGGAGAGGTTGACGAAGTGGCGCACCGCCTCGGGCTCGTCCACCTCGGGGAGCGCCGGCGGCTGCGCGCGGAGCTGCTCCGCCGGGATCCCCGCCAGCGCGTTGGCCGGGGGGTGCGGGACGCGGGTCACGCCGCGGCCCGGGCGCGACAGCTCGTCGAGGGTGGGCTGCAGCACGGGACCGACGGCCGGACGAAGGCCGTTCATGCCGCCACCTCCGCCGTCACGCCGGCCAGCGCCGCGGCGAACGCCTCGATCTCCGCCGGCCGCGTCACCTCCGTGGCGCACACCAGCAGCCCGTCGCGCAGCACCGGGTCGTCGGGGAACCAGCTCGCCAGCGGGAGGCCGGCCAGGATGCCGCGCTCGAGCAGCGCGGCATGGATCCGCGGAGCGCCGGGAACCCGGACGGCGAACTCGTTGAGGTACGGCGCATCGTGGATCCGCGGCGCGCCGACCGCCGCCAGCGCGCGCTCCAGCTCGCGGGCACGTGCGGCGCCCAGCGCTGCCGCGTCGCGCAGGCCGTGGGGTCCCATCGCGGTGAGGTACACCGTGGCCGTGAGGGCGCACAGCGCCTGGTTGGTGCAGATGTTGCTCGCCGCCCGTTCCCGGCGGATGTCCTGCTCGCGGGCGCGGAGCGTCATCACGAACGCGCGGCGCCCGTCGGCGTCGGTGGTGCGGCCGACCAGGCGCCCCGGCACCTGGCGGGTGAGCGCGGTGGTCGCGGCCAGGATGCCCAGGTACGGGCCGCCGTACGAGAGCGGAAGTCCAAGCGGCTGCCCCTCCCCCGCCGCGATGTCCGCGCCATATGCTCCCGGGGGGGCCAGGACCGCCAGCGACACGGGCTCCACGACCGCCACGAACAGCGCGCCGGCGGCGTGCGCCAGGCGCGACGCCTCGGCCATCGACTCGAGCACGCCGAAGACGTTGGGCTGCGCGAGCACCACCCCGGCCACCGGGCGCCCCCCGTCGGCCAGGAGCCGCGAGAGCGCGTCGAGGTCGGTGGCCCCGTCGGGCCGGGTCGGGATCGGCTCGACCGCGTAACGCGTGCCGTCCAGGTAGGTGTGCGTGGTGGCCTGGTACTGCGGATGGACCGCGGCGCTGACCAGGACCCGGTCCCGCCCGGTGGCGCGCAGGCAGATCAGCGCGGCCTCCGCGGTGGCCGTGGCCCCGTCGTAGTGGGACGCGGAAACCACGTCGAGCCCGGTCAGCTCGGCCAGCATCGACTGGTACTCGTAGATGGTCTGCAGGGTGCCCTGGCTGATCTCGGGCTGGTAGGGCGTGTACGCGGTGGCGAACTCGCCGCGTGACACGACCTGGTCCACCAGGGCCGGGACGTAGTGGCGGTAGACGCCGGCCCCGAGGAAGCTCACGAGGTCGACGCGGTTGCGGGCCGCCAGCTCGCGCAGGCGCGACGCCAGTTCCTGCTCCGGCTCCGGCCCCGGCAGATCGAGCCCGTGCGCCCGGACGGAGGCCGGGATGTCGTCGAAGAGCTGGTCGACCGAGTGCATGCCCAGCGCGGCGAGCATGCGGCCACGGTCGGCCGGCGTGTGCGGCCCGTAGGGCATGGCGTCAGGCCCCGATCAGCGCGCGGTACGCGGCCGCATCCTTCAGTTCGGTGGTGGCCCCCTCGTCCGCGATCCGCAGGCGCACGATCCAGCCCGCGCCGTAGGGGTCCGAATCCAGCAACTCGGGCCGCGACACCAGCTCGGTGTTGACCTCGAGCACCTGTCCGGCGACCGGCGAGAAGAGGTCGCTGACGGCCTTCACCGACTCGACCACTCCGAACGTCTCGGCCCGCTCCAGGGTCCGGCCTACCTGCGGCAGCTCCACGAACACCACGTCACCGAGCTGCTCGGCGGCGAACGCGGTGATCCCGACCACCCCGGTCTCGCCCTCCACCCGCAGCCACTCGTGCTCGTCGGTGTAGAGGAGATCCTCCCTCACGTCCACGTTCATCTCCCTGTGCGGCCTGGCACGGATCCCCGCCCGTCAGGCCGGGCGGCGGTAGAAGGGAAGCGCCACGACCTCCGCGGGCACGCGCGTCTCCCGGATCGCAACCTCGAGCATCGTACCGGCGTCCGCGGCGCGCGGTGGCACGTACGCCATCGCGATCGGCTCGCCGAGGGTGGGCGACTGGGTGCCGCTGGTGACCGTGCCGCAGGCCGCCTCGGCCCCCGGCTCGTGCACCGGGTACCCGTGGCGGGCGATGCCGCGACCGCGCACGATCAGCCCGACCAGCGCCTTCGAGCGCCCCCGCTCCTGGGCCGCCGCCAGCGCCGCGCGCCCCACGAAATCGCCGGGCTTGGCGAACTTGACCACCCGGCCCAGCCCCGCGTCGAAGGGCGTGGTGTCGCGGCCGAGCTCGTTGCCGTAGAGCGGCATGCCGGCCTCCAGGCGCAGCGTGTCCCGGGCACCGAGGCCCACCGGCTGCACCTCCTCCGGGGCGCCCGCCGAGAGGAGCGCGTCGAAGACCGCCGGTCCCTCGTCCCAGGCCACGAAGCACTCGAAGCCGTCCTCGCCGGTGTACCCGGTCCGGGCAACCAGGGCCGGCACCCCGGCCACGCGCCCCTCGGCGATGGCGTAGTACCGGAGCGAGGCCAGGTCCACGCCGGTGAGCGGGGCCAGCACCTTCAGGGCACGGGGCCCCTGGATCGCCACCAGCGAGGTCCGCAGCGACGCGTCGTCGAGCGCGGCGTCGAAGCCGGCCAGCCTGGCGCGAAGCTCATCGGCCACCACGGCGCGGTTGCCGGCGTTCGCGACGACCAGGAAGTGATCCTCCGCGAGCCGGTACACGATCAGGTCGTCGATGACGCCGCCATCCGGGGCGCAGATCATGCTGTAGTGCGCGCGACCGATCGCGAGCGACGGCGGGTCGGTGGCCAGCGCGTACGCCAGGGCCGCCCCCGCAGCGCGGCCGGTGACGTGCAGCTCGCCCATGTGCGACAGGTCGAAGACGCCCGCCCGCTGGCGCACGGCGCGATGCTCCTCGATGATCCCGCGGTACTGGACGGGCATCTCCCAGCCGGCGAACTCCACGAGGCGCGCCCCGAGCGCGCGATGCCGCTCGAGCAACGCTGTGGCCTGCATGGCGGTTTCTCCCAGGCGGCGCGCGAGTCAGGCCGCGCCGCGCTCCCGGAGCGCATCGATCGCTGGCCGCGCGCGTTCGACGATCTCACGCTCTGTCTCGAAGCTCAACAGGTGCGCCGCCTCCGTCAGCGGCACCCAGCGGACCTCGTCGAACTCGAAGTCGTGGTCTGCCAGGCTCCCCCCTGTCGCGACCATCAGGAAGTGATGCACGGTCTTGTCCACGCGCGTGCCGGCCTGCACGAACGTATAGCGGATGGATCCGACGGGCTCGACGATCCGGACGGTGAGCCCGGTCTCCTCCTCGACCTCCCGCAGCGCCGTCTCCTCCACCGATTCCCCGGCCGACGGCGTGCCCTTGGGCAGGGTCCAGGCAACGCCCTCGCGCGCGCGGTTGCGGCGGCCCAGCACGATCTCGGGTTCCTCGCCGGTGATCCTCACCACCAGCCCGCCGGCGGACATGGCGCGCGCCGTGGGGCGGGAGGCGGCCGTCTCGTGCCTCAGCGATGCCACGGCGCGGCACGGAGCGGCGCCGTCACGCGGCGCCCCGCCAGATCGCTGGACCAGCGCAGAACGGGCTCGTGGCGCAGCAGTCCCGTGGCGCGCGGGCGCGGCGCCGCCACCGTCATGCCTCGACCGTCGCGGAGCCCCATGCGGCGGCCGGCGCGGACCGGGCCGGGCGTGCCGGGCACCATCCCGGTGGCCATGCGGTGGAGGCCGAGCCGCGCCTCGCGCCCATGCGTGGACGGCGCCACGAAACGGGGCATCAGGCGGACGGAGCGCCCGGGGGCGAGGCTGTGCTGCATGGCGTCTATGGTACCCACTCAACCGGCCGGTGCAAGCAACGCCAGCAACTCGCCGGCCGTCTCCGGTGCCAGCTCGCCCCGCGCAACCGCGACGCCCACGGCCCGCCGGCCGAGCGCGAGGTAGACGGGCAGCACGTCGGGAGCCAGGCGGTGCAGCGCGTCCAGGTGCGCCCGCACGGTGCCGAGGTCGCCGCGGACCACCGGGCCGGTGAGGGCGGCGCCGATGCCGAGACGCGCCGCATTGTCCAGCCCCTGGCGGGCGAGCCCGCCGTACGTCCGCAGGGCCTCCTCCTCGCCGAGACCGGCGGCGGCACCGAGCTGCGCGATCGCGTCCAGGAGCGCGACCAGACCACCGGCCGCCAGCACGGCCGCCGCATGATGGAGCGGCTTGCCGGCCGCCGTCACCCGGATGGCGCGGGCGCCGAGGGCGCCGGCCAGGTCTTCGAGGAGCGGGACCAGCGGCTCGTCGCCCTCGATGGCCACGGTCGCGCCGGGAAGCGCGGCCAGCGCCGCGTCGAGTTCGGCGAACGCCACGAGCGGGTGGAAGCTCCCCGCCTCGGTGCCCGCGGCCATGGCCGGTGCCAGCACGGAGGCGGGCAGGACGCCGCTCGTGTGGACGATCGCCTGGCCGCTGTACAGGCGCAGCTGCGAGGCGACGCCGGCGATCGCGTCGTCGGGGACGGTCAGGAAGACCACGTCGACCTCGTCGAGAACCGCGGGGGCCTCCGCGAACCCGTGGGCCCCCGGGATCAGGCCCACGAAGCGATCGCGCCGACCGGGATCGCGCGAGGCCACGGCGGTAATCGGCCAGCCCGCCCTCCGCAATGCCAC
>DAIDTV010000088.1 GCA_027457005.1 Chloroflexota bacterium | reverse complement strand
GGGCAGCTCATCCGGCGGCCGGGCAGCTCATCCGGCGGCCGGCTGCGACAGCTGGGGCCGGGCCGCCGCATCGCGTACGATCCGCCCGCTGCGCTTCGAGGCCGCGCTCGCGCGACTGGAGCGGCTCCCGGACCCGCTGCCGGAGCCGCCGGAGGCGCTGCGACCGTTCGCCGTCCTCGACGGACGTCCGGAGCCGCTCGACGCCGGCACGGGGACGCGCGAGGCGGCGGTGCTGGTGCTGCTCTACCCGGGCGCCGACGGCGAGCCGTGGACGGTGCTGATGGAGCGGCCGGCCGGCGACCTGCGACACGCCGGCGAGGTGAGCTTCCCGGGTGGCGCGGTGGAGGCCGCCGATGCCTCGGTGGCCCAGGCCGCCGTCCGCGAGGCGCACGAGGAGGTCGGGCTCGACCCTGCCCAGTGCGGCCTGCGCGTGCTCGGCCAGCTCGGGCCGGTGGAGGTGCGCGTCTCCGGCTTCCGGCTGCACCCCGTGGTCGCCGCCGCCGACCGCAGGCCCTTCCTCGAAGGCGATGCGCGGGAGGTCTCGGCGATCCTGGAGGTGCCGGTGCGCGCCTTCCTGCCCGGCGCGCCGATCGAGACCGTGGAGGAGGAGCGCGCCGGGTGGCGGCTCCGCTACGGCGCGTACCCGGTGGCGGGCTATCACGTCTGGGGCGCCACGGCCCGCGTGCTGGGGCAGCTCGGCGCGGTGCTCGGACCCGCTGTGCCGGACGAGGACCCGGCAGCAAACGCGTCCTGAGCCACCCCGGCGCGGCGGCCTGACGAGCGGACCGGAACCGCGCCTCTGCTACCAGGGTTCCCCGCTGGATTCGTCCCGTTCCCGGGATGGCGGCGCCGGCGGCTCGGCCAGCGACCCGCGGCCGCGCTCGACCGCGTCCAGCCGCCCCGGCCCCGCCGGCGGCACGTCCAGCAGGCGCTCCTGGACGCCGCCTGCCAGCTCGCCGATCGCGTCGTCGGCCCCGCTGAACTCGACCACCAGTGCGCGCATCTCGGTCCCCTCCGTCCAGGCACCGTGGAGCTCGCCGGCCGGCCACAGCACGGCCTCGCCGTGCCCCACGCGGGCGCGCTCGTCGGCGACCTGCACGAACCCGCCGCCGCTCACCACCACGAAGTACGTGGTGTTGGGGTTCGTGTGCGGCGCCATCATCGCGCCCGGCGAGAACGCGAGTTCTGCGATCGTCCCGCGGCCGTCCTGGTGGATGACCTGGCCGGTCACGCCCCGGGTTCCCGGCGGCCCGTCCGGACGGCGGTGACCAGGACCGAATCGACGAATCTCCATGCCCGACCCCCCAGGATGCCCGCTCCCCGGGCTGCAGGTGCCGACGGCGTTCCTCGCCCGTGCCGACGGCGTTCCTCGCCCGTGCCGACGGCGTTCCTCGCCCGTGCCGACGGCCGCGGGTCAGCGAGAGCGGCGCCGCCGCCGGCTCGGCCGGATCGTCGCCTCGGGATGCTTGTACTTCGCCTGGCTGAAGAAGCGCGTCCGTCGCAGGTACTCGTTGTACTGCACGATGACGGGCGGGAAGCGCACGAACCGGATCCACACGTACACGCCGAGCCCCACCAGCACCGTCACCAGCACGAAAAGGAAGTACCAGGCGAACACGGCCTCGATCAGGAGCAGGGAGAACATGATCACGCCGGTCCAGAGCAGCCACTCCTGCATCGCGACCAGCGGTTCATGGCGGTGGAGCTGCCGGCTCCGCACGTTGTACAGCACGACCTGCGCCACCAGGAGCACCAGCGCCAGGACCCAGATCGGTGTCAGGAGGTCGGGAAACTCGATCGAGTTGAACGGCCGGAAGAAGTAGTCCCACGGTGCGAGCGTCAACGTGCGTCTCCAATCGGTCGGCCCGACGGGTCGTCAGGGCGATGGGGGTGCGTGTGGAGAATAGCGGGTCCCGCGCGGGTGCGGGCGACACGGCGGCGGACGGCCGAGCCGGATGGCGGGCTCCCGGGCGGAATGGCGGGCTCCAGGGCGGAATGGCGGGCTCCCGGGCGGCATGGCGGGGGCCGGGGCCGGATTACGGGCTTCCGGGCGCTCGAGGAGCCGTTGTTATACTCTCGGAGCCCTAGGTCGGCGTGCGGTTCCTCGTCCCGGACCCGCCCCGCCGCCCGCTCGTTCGCAGCTGGAGGAGCCCCGGGTGCGAGCCCTGCTGTCCGTCGCCGATCGCGAGGGGATCACGTCGCTCGCGCGCGACCTGCTGACGCTCGGGGTCGAGGTGTACGCGACCGACGGCACCCGCGAGCACCTCGCGGCCGATGGCGTCGCGGTCGCCTCGGTCGGCGAGCTCACGGCGCTCCCCTCGCTGCTGGAGGGGCAGGTCAAGACGTTCCACCCCGCGATCTACGCCGGCATCCTCGCGCGGCGCGACCGCGAGGAGCAGCTGGCTGAGCTGGCGGAGCAGGGAATCGGGCTGCTGGATCTCGTGGTGGTCAACGTCCGCCCGTTCGCTCCCCAGGTCGGTGCACGGCTCGTGCCGCTCGACGAGGCGGTGGAGATGATCGACGTCGGGGGCGTGGCGCTGCTCTCGGCGGCGGCACGAAACTTCGCCGGCGTGGCCGCGGTGTCGAGCCCGGCCGCCTACCCGGACGTGCTGGCCGACGTCCGGGAGCGCGGGTCGGTCTCGGCCGAGCTTCGCGAGCGGCTGGCTGCCGATGCGTTCGCGGCCGTCGCCGCGTACAACGCCGAGGTCGCCGCGTACCTGAACCACGTCAGCGGCGTGCGGTTCCCCGACCACCTGACGCTCGTCCTGGACAAGCAGACGGACCTCGCGTACGGCGAGAACCCGCACCAGGAGGCGGCGTTCTACCGCGAGACCACGCACCGGCAGGGGTCGCTCGCGGACGCCACGCAGCTCCACGGCCCCCCCGCGTCCTTCAACGACCTGCTCTCGATGGACGCCGCCTACCGGATGGTCTCCGACTTCGCCGCACCGGCGATCTGCATGGCCAAGGGGGTGACGCCCGTCGGGCTCGCCTCGCGCGACGACCTGTGCGATGCGTACCGGAAGGCACTCGAAAGTGACGCGGTTGCGGCGAGCGGCTCGGTGGTCGCCTCCAACCGGCCCATCGACGGGCCCACCGCCAGCGCGATCCTGGGCAACCAGTACGAGGCGGTCGTGGCGCCCGGCTATGACGACGCGGCACTGGCCGCGCTGACGCGCAAGGAGGACCTGCGGATCCTGCGCGTGCCGCCGAGTCCCGCCGACGGGATCTCCGATTACGGGATGGCGAACCTCGACTTCTTCCGCATCAGCGGCGGGGTCCTGGTGGAGACGCTCGACCGGCTGGACCCCGACCGGCAGCAGATGCGCGTGGTGACCCAGCGGCGGCCCACCCTCGAGGAGCTGACGGACCTGCTCTTCGCCTGGCGGGCGGTCAAGCACGTGCCGAGCAACGCGGTGGTGCTCGCGCGCAACATGGCGATCGTCGGCGTGGGAGCCGGCCAGACGAGCCGGCTGTCGGCCGTGGAGATCGCCCTGCACAAGGCGGCGGACCGGGCGAAGCTCAGCTGCATGGGGTGCGACGCGTACTTCCCGTTCGCCGACGCCATCCAGCTCGCGGCCGAGCGCGGGGTGACCGCGATCATCCAGCCCGGCGGCTCTAGCCGCGACGAGATGGCGATCGAGGTGGCCGACCGGCACCACATGGCGATGGTCTTCACGGGCCGGCGCCACTTCCGCCACTGACCCATGGAAGAGATTCTCGCCCTCGAGATGATCCGGGTCACGGAGGCCGCGGCCATCGACTCGGCGCGGCTGATGGGTCGCGGCGACACGATGGGGGCCGACCATGCCGCGACCGAGGCCATGCGCCGCGCCATGGACGACATCCCGATGTGGGGGCGGATCGTCATCGGCGAGGGCGAGCGCGACGAGGCGCCGATGCTGTACATCGGCGAGGAGGTGGGTGCCCGCATCGCCGGTCAGCCGGAGATCGACATCGCGGTGGACCCGCTCGAGGGCACGAACCTGGTGGCGGGTGGCCAGGGAAACGCGATCACCGTGCTCGCCGCGTCCGAGAAGGGCGGCCTGCTCCACGCGCCGGACACCTACCTCGAGAAGCTGTGCGTCGGGCCCGTGGCGGCCGGCAAGGTCGACATCACGCTTCCCCCGCGCGCCAACGTCGCGATCATCGCCGAGGCCCTGGGCCGCTCGCCCCGCGACATCACGGTGGTGATACTGGACCGGCCGCGGCACGCCGATCTCATCGAGCAGGTACGCGCCTCGGGCGCGCGGATCAAGCTCATCAGCGACGGCGACCTGTCGGCGGCGATCAGCGCGGCGGTCAGCGGAACCGGGGTGCACGCGGTCATGGGGATCGGCGGCGCTCCAGAGGGCGTGCTGACGGCCGCGGCCCTGAAGTGCCTGGGCGGCGAGATCCAGGCGCGATTCCGGTTCCGCAACGACGAGGAGCGCGAGCGCGCCGCCAGGATGGGGCACCACGACGCCGAGCGGATCTACCGGACCGAGGACCTCGCGCCGGGCAGCGACCTGGTCTTCGCGGCCACCGGCGTCACGGACGGCGAGCTGATGCACGGGGTGCGCTTCTTCGGCGGCGGTGCCCGCACCCACTCGCTGGTGATGGCGTACCGCACCAAGCAGGTCCGGTTCGTCGACACGGTCCACATGTTCGACCGCGAGCGGCCGCCTTCGGTCCGGCTGTAGCGACGACGGGGCGCGCGTGTCCGCCTGCGGGCGGAGCCGCACGCGCGCCGGGGTGACGTGCGCACGGGTCGTGCCGCGGGGTGGGGTGCGGTCTTCCGCTCCGCCCGGGCACCGGGACCCGCCGATAACGCGTCGCCCGGCCACGCGTCCGGCCCTGCGCCGCCACCCGCGGTCACCGCCGATCCTGCAGGACGTGCACCCGGGGAACGTTATGTCGTGCCCGCGGCCGGCGCGCGGCCGTGGAGGGCCGGCTCGGGCCGGACTGAGCGGGCCGCGGCGCCTGGCCCCGCACGCGCCGACCGTGGCGCGGGAGGGTCGTCGTTGTCGCTGGCCCCGAACCCCGCCCGGACCGGCGTTACGGTTCCTCCCCTGCAAGTGCTGCAGGATGCGGCCACGAGCCGCTGCGGGATCCCACGAGACGCGGCTGGCGCAAGCCGGTGCCGCGGGTCCGGCGGCCGCCGCAGCCTCCCATCCCTGCACCGGCTGCGGCGGGCCATCCCGACGTCACGCCGACCACGCCTCGCCGGCCCACTCGCCCACGACCTGGACCGCACCCGGACCCTCCGCAACGAGCCTGCGATCGCGCGCGACGGCGACCGTCTCGTCCCAGCCGGGCGGCACGAGATCCGGCGCGAGATCGGCCAGGGGTGCCAGCACGAACAGCCGATCGCGCGCCTCCGGATGCGGCACCACCAGCAGCCGGTCGCGGTGCCCGGGGTCGAGCGACATCCCGTCGGGCGGCCGTTCCACGCTGATCCGCTCGTCCCCGAACAGCAGCAGATCCAGGTCCAGCTCGCGCGGGCCCCATCGCCCTCGCCGCTGGCGGCCGAACGCCCGCTCGATCCCCTTGAGGGCGAGGAGCAGGGCCAGCGCTCCGCGTTCGGGATCGGGACCTGCGGGCACGTCGAGCGCGACCACCGCGTTGTGGAACTCGGGCTGGTCGGCGACGCCGACGGGACGCGTGAGGTAGAGCCGGGAGATGGCGGCGAGCCGTGCGCCCGGCAGTGCGGCCAGCGCGTGCACCGCGGCCACCAGCGTCTGCCGAGCGTCGCCGACGTTGGCGCCGAGCCCGACATGCGCGCGCACCGGGATCCGCGGCGCGGGGCCGGCCGGCGGGGTGATCACCCGGCAGGTTGTCCCGTCGGCGCGCCATCGGTGCCCGCGCCATGGGGACCCGCGCCGCCTGCGCCCAACCCATCGGCGCCCCCGCTCGTGCCGTCGCCGCCCCCGTCAACCCCGCCGGGGCGGTCACCACCGCGCACGAGGTCGATGCGCTCCACGATCGGCAGCAGCCCGGGCCAGCGGCGGAGCGTCGCTGCGCCACCGAACGGGGACGCGACCACCACGGCCGCGGGATCCGGGGACCGCCCCTCCAGGTGACGGACCCGTGCCGCGAGGTCCCACACGAGGGCACGGCCGCCGGGCCGGAGCACTCGATGGAGCTCCGCGATCCCCGCCGCCGGATCGGCCCAGTGGTGCATCGAGAACGTGCTGACCGCGACGTCGAAGGTGCCCGGCGCGAACGGCAGTGCCGCCACGTCCCCCACCACGACCGTCGGGCGCACCGGGTCCCCGGGCGCGAATGCCCGGTCGACGTTCGCCGCCGCGCGGGCGACCATCGCCGGGTCGAGGTCGGATGCGGTGACCCGCAGCCCGTGGTCGCGCGCCATCCGGATCGCCAGGTGACCGGGACCGCACCCGACCTCCAGCACCGCGGCCCCCGGAGGCGTGACGGCCGCGACCTCCCGCGCGACGTGCCGGAAGATGGGCCCGTAGAACAGCCGCGACCCCAGGTCGTAGGCCGCGACGTCGCCGATCAGCCGCCCCGCGGGATCGGCGGGATCCTCGCCGGGTTCGCGGTCTCTGCGGCGT
>DAIDTV010000087.1:6284-6604 GCA_027457005.1 Chloroflexota bacterium | reverse complement strand
GGTCTGTGAACGGCCAGCGATTCTGTCCGAGCTACCCGCGCCGCGCACGCCCTGGCGACCGGCGCCAGACCATCCCTGGCGCCGCTGACCGCTGCCTGCCCCTGGACAGACTCACTGGCCAGCTGGACGGTCAAAGTCACTGGCCGTCGACACGTGAGCACGCCCTCGCGATCGGAGTGCTCACCGACGCCGCCGGACGGGAACACCTCCCGCAGGCGGCTGCCGGTGCTGGCCCGACAAGCTCGCGCTCTCCGAACGTCGAGCCGCTCCGGCTGACCACGGGCGAGGAGTGGCTCCGGGCGATCGAGGCGGCGGGCTGA
>DAIDTV010000087.1:0-6274 GCA_027457005.1 Chloroflexota bacterium | reverse complement strand
ATCCAGCACGTCGACGAGAGCTCCACCGGGTTGCCGTTGCTCACGGATAAGGGTCCGCGGGGCCTGGCGAGAACCATCCTCGCCTCGCGCCCGTTTGGCGCGCACCCAGAACGGGCCAGATGGCCCTAGGGAATCGGTTACGCGGTATGTACCAGTACCGCATGCACCCGCGCCGGCTTGAGTTGTGCTCCCTCGTCGCGCTCGGCGGGCTCCTGGCGGGTCCGGCGAGGGAGCCTGAGAGGAGTGGCGGCGCATAGCGAACAGGCGCACGCAGGCACTCATCGGGACCCTCGCCAGGCGGCGAGGGTCTTTTCGTTCGGTCAACAGCCCGGATCCCTGGGAGCAGATCGATGAAGACGACGCCCAGCCCTTCGGCGACTCATCCAGCGAAGCCGACCGCGTCGCCGGTGGTACCGCGAAGTCGTGCCCGGATCGGCGCGGACGTCGTCTTCGAGGCGCTCCTCCGCCAGGGTGCCGACGTCGTGTTCGGCTATCCCGGGGGCGTGCTGCTGCCCCTCTACGACGTCCTGGGCGACTATCCCGAACTGCGGCACGTCCTCGTGCGCCACGAGCAGGGCGCCGCCCACGCGGCGGACGGCTATGCCCGGGCGACGGGGAGGGTCGGCGTCTGCCTCGCCACCTCGGGACCCGGTGCGACCAACCTCGTCACGGGCATCGCCACCGCCATGCTCGACTCGAGCCCGATCGTCGCGATCACCGGCAACGTGGCGAGCTCGCTGCTGGGGAAGGACGCCTTCCAGGAGATCGACATCACCGGCATCACGCTGCCCATCACGAAGCACAACTATCTCGTGCGCGACGCGGACGAGCTGCCACGCGTGTTCGCCGAGGCCTTCCACATTGCCCGCACGGGCCGGCCGGGGCCCGTCCACATCGATATCACCAAAGACGCCCTCGCCCAGCCCACCGGGGCGCCGCACCCAGACGCCACCGCGGTGGTGGCGGGCCTGCCCGGCTTCCGGCCCACGTTCGAGGGCCACCCCCGCCAGCTGCGGCGGGCGACGACGCTCATCGACGCGGCGCAGCGCCCGGTGATCCTGGCCGGCCATGGCATCCTGCTCGGCGACGCGGTCGACGAGCTGCGCGCCTTCGCCGAACGGACCCAGATCCCGATCGCCCACACGCTGCTCGGCGTGGGCGCGATCCCCGAGGATCATCCGTTGAGCCTCGGGGTGATGGGCATGCACGGCTGGAAGCACGTCAACCGGGCCATCCAGGCCGCCGATCTCCTCATCGCGCTCGGCATGCGCTTCAGCGATCGGGTGACCGGCAGCGTGAGCACCTACGCCACGGGGGCCCGGATCATCCAGGTCGACATCGACCCGGCCGAGATCGGTAAGAACGTGGCGGTCGATGTGCCGATCGTGGGCGACGTCGGCCGCGTCCTCGCCGCCCTGACGCCGCTCGTCACGGCGCGGACGGACGCGGCGCGTGCCTCTTACTTCGCGGAGATCGGCGACTGGCGCCGCGAAACAGAGGCGCGTCCCTGGCACGGCTCGGGCGCCTGGCGGGACGGGCTGCTCTCGGCCGACTACGTGATCGAGCAGATCGCCGCGGCCACCGAGCACGCGGCCACCCTCGTGGCTGACGTCGGGCAGAACCAGATGTGGACCGCCCGCTACGGGGGCTTTCGGGCGCCCCGCTCACACCTGAGCTCGGGCGGGCTCGGCACCATGGGGTTCGCCTTGCCCGCGGCGATGGGGGCGGCCGTCGGCCGACCGGATCGCGAGACCTGGGCGATCTGTGGCGACGGCGGCTTCCAGATGACGATGCAGCAGCTCGGCACCCTCATGCAGGAGCGCATCCCGGTCAAGATCGCCATCCTCGACAACAGCAAGCTTGGCATGATCCGCCAGTGGCAGGAGCTCGTCTATGGCGGCAACTACCAGTCGTCGCACCTCGAGAACCCGGACTTCGTCGCGCTCGCCGGCGCGTACGGCATCCCGGCCTTCCTCGCGACGCGGCCCGACGAGGTCCCGGCCGCAATCGCCGCCGCGCGCGCTGCCGACGGTCCAGCGCTCATCCACTTCCGGATCGCCGACGAGCAGAACGTCTTCCCCATGATGCCGGCGGGCAAGGGGCTCTCGGACCTGCTCGAGGAGTGATCCGGAGGTCGCGCATGCGCCAGCCAGTACCGCCCGTCCGTGTCGGGCCGGAGCGTTACGATGCGGCGAGGGGACCCTCGCATTGGTGCTGGCTGTCCGCGGCGCGGGCGTCACGGCATCGACGCTGAGCCGGCGATGCTCGAGGTGGCACGGCAGCCAGCCACCGCAGGCGGCGTCCGTGCGACGTTCGTCGAGGCTCACCTGGAGCGCCCACCGTTCCCCGATGCGACATTCGACCTAGTCGTCGCCAGCATCGTCCTCTGCTTCGTGCCCGAGGCCCGGGATGCACTGCGCGACATTGCGCGCGTGGCGCGACCAGGCGGGCGGCTCGTGAGCGGCGAGCTGGGAGTGACGAGCACCTGGGCAGTCCTTCGGCGACTGGGCGGCCGATGGGGGACGACCACGTGGCGCCGAGCCCGCTTCCGCACCGGGCCTGAACTGCGCGCGCTCGCCGAGCGCGCCGGGAAAGGGCGGGTCCTGCGGGACCCAGCTCTGCCAGTCGGCGTACGGCCGGCCGGCGCGGATTGGTGGGGCGGCGTGGGTTCCGGTGCGGCGTCGGTCGGCGGTCGAGGGGCCAGGGAAGCGTTGGCAGCCCAGCCCATGGTCTGTCCCGTCGACCCGCTCGGTTGGCGCCCCCGGACGACCCCGCGCCCACCAGGATGGCGCGGCCCGGGCGATGTGGCCGGTGGCTGAGCACCGATCGGAGGGCACGCACAGCCCGGTTCGGGAGGGGTCGTGCCTCCCCGACCGGACCCGAGCACGACCGCGGTGGTACGCTCCGACGCGCGTCGCCCGCTGCGCTTCTCGCGGCCCCCCGTCGCGACCGGCATCCCCGGGCGCTACGAGGCTCGGGGGTATGCCCCCGCCCAAGCCAGGATGTCGGCGGTCAGCTGGGCGAAGGCGCGCGCGGGGAAGCCCGGCAGCGCCGCCGACCAGCGCGGGTCGAGGCCCCAGGACCAGTCGAACGTGCCGGCGTCGAAGGTATGCGCCCCCGAGGGCGTGACCCACAGGCTGGCACCCGCGAAGTTGGGGGTGTAGCCGCGGGCGTGGACCGGCGTCTTCGCCAGCAGCAGGGCGCCCGGTTTCGATGACGCCACGTCGATCTCGTCGCCGATGAGACCCGGCAGCGACTGCCCGGGGCGCAAGCCCGTGTTCGGGGCGAAGCGCGCGATGTCGGGACCCAGCACCATGGGCGCCAGGCCTGGCACGATGCCGCCGTACTCCTCGCCGAGCAGGTCCTTGGGCGGTCGGCGGATCGGGGAGTTCTGGAAGCGCACGGTCGCCTCGGACGGATGGCCCGCCGCCAGGGGATCCCAGGCCAGGCTCTTGTAGCAGACCACCGTGCGCTCGGGGACACCGGCCGAGTTGGGCAGGAGGCGGACCTGCATGTAGGCCATGTTGGCGCCCATGCCCAAGAGGCTCACGCCCCGCGCCTGCGCTGCGTCAAAGGCGTCGCGGTCGGCTCCCAGCCAGTACTCGGGGTGGCCGGAGAGGATCACCACCCGCGAGCCGACCACGAGCGACGGGTTGCGAGCCACGTCGAGATCGGTGGTGTAGGCGGGCGCGTAGCCCTCGTCCTCCAGCCAGACCAGCAGCGGGAAGTCGAGCCGGAAGAGCATCCCCGCCCCGTAGCCATGCTCGTAGGGGCGGTCGAAGCTCGCCTCGGCGGCGCGCGGGAACGGCCCCTTCCACCAGTCGTACAGGTCCGAGCCGCCCCAGCCGTTGTAGGCCTGGTAGGAGAGCATGGGCAGCACCACGAGCAGCGGCGCGGGCCGCGTCGCGGTCACCGCGAAGGGCACGTAGGCCTGGTAGCCCGCCGGCAGCGTGGTGACCTTCACGAGGTAGAACCCGCTGCGCCAGCTGGTCGGAACCGGGAGCGTGTAACTCACCGGCCAGTGTGTCTCCACCCGGCCCACGGGCAGGCTGGGGCGGGCGTCAGGCTGGAAGCGCACCGCCACCCGGGCCACCGTGGCGAGGTGGGTGGCGTCGTGGGCGCCCACCCGGAAGACGTCGAGGCGCACTGCGGGCTCGATCGCGCGCAGGTGCAACTCGACCCGTCCGCCCGCCGGCACGCTCACCTTGCCGGCCCAGCCGGCCACCGCGTGCAGGTTCGGCCGCGAGAGGTGCCAGTCGGTGAGCGCCGCACCTCGCTCCAGGGGGACCGGGGCCTCCCCGTACTGGTACTGGGTGATCAGGGCCGCAATGTCCGGGCGGGGGCCTCCGATCGTCCGGCGCGGCGCCAGGGTGACCGGCCGCAGGGAGGCCGGAGGACTGGAAAGGGACGCCGAGGGAGGGGGCGGCGCCGATGCCGGTGGCAGGGAGGCTGTGGGTGCCGAGGAGAGGGGCGAGGCACGCGCAGGTGACGCGACCGGGCTCGGGACAGGCGCGCTCGAGCAGGCAAGGACGAGCACGGCCGCGCCGAGCGTGCTGGCAATGTCCACCCGGAGGCGATGGCGCGGTGGCACCGAGGGTGCCGCCGGCCGGCCGCCCGTGCCCGCCTGGTGCGTGCGATCTGCGATGGTCGGCGGCGATACCGGCTCGGCCGGTCGCGGCCCGTCGCCGGACGGTGGCAGGTCCTTTCCTTCCATGGCATTCCGGAGGTCGCGCATCGCCGTACCGATGGCGGTGCCGGTCTCGGGGAGCCCGCCCGGCCCGAACACCAGCAACGGGATCACCTGCCGATGACCAGCTGCCCGGGTGACAGTGCGCCCATCGTTCGTTGCTCCTTGCCGTCCCGGTGCCCGCGGATCGCCTGCGCCGTGCCAGGTACGGTACGGACGCCGACCGAGCCCCGTCAGTGCCACATGTACGACTCCGACTGTCCCACCCGCCGTCCCCGGAGCACGCGCCTCGTGCGCGGCCGGCACGAGCAGGTGGGCCGCCAGCGGGCACGACGGACATCGCCCGACACCGCCCCATCGATCGCGCAGCGTCGGCCGACAGCTGAGCCGGACAAAGAGCGTGCCCGCCAGTCAGTTCCCTCCAGGCACCAGCAGTGAGGGCGGCTGGGCGGCGGGGGTCGAGCGCTGGTCCGTCCGCGCCTCCAGTCGGCCAATCGGGTTGCGAGGGAGGCACACTCGCCGCTGCCCGAGGCCGGCGAGCTCGTCGAGCTCCCAGCACAGGATCGGCACGACGCCGCCGAGGTGACTGATGCTGGTCCAGTAGCCCATGTACAGGGTGACGAGATAGACGGCGAGACCGACAGCCAGGGCAGCGGTCCAGCTGCGTGCCGCTCGGAGCCCGATGATGGCCGTTGCGGCGCCCAAGGAGGGCTGCAGGACTCCGAAGGAGGCGCGCGCCGTCGCGTGGCCGAGCGCGAACTCGGCCAGCTGGGCCGAGACGCCGAAGCCGGCGATGTGCAACGTGTGGCCCCGCGCCATCGCGCAAGGCGGGGCCAGGGCGGGCCGCGGAGCCCGTTGCCGCGCGGGTCTCAGGTGCCCCGGCCTGCCCCGAGGCTGGCCCTTGCGCGCCGCACGAGCCGCCGGACAGGAGAGACCCTGCGCGGGGGAGGCGGCGGCGACACACGTTCCCGGAGCGGGACCGACGGCGCGGGAATGCTGCTCCTGTTTCCGGGAAGGGCAGCTCGGGAGTGAAGCTCCCACCCGCGCTCGCTGCGCACGAGCTGAACGCGAGTCGTCTGCGGACAAGGACGGGCGTGACTGCCGGCGCGTTACCACTCGACCAGCTTCCAGATCTCCGGTTCCAGCACGCCGGGCCGGCCCTCGATCTCGGCGAAGATGGCCACGGCGCGCTTGAGATGGTCCATCGCCTCGTCATCCCTTCCCTCGGCACGGTGCAGGTCGGCCAGGTTGTTCTCCAGGGCTGCCCGACGGTGGCGATCGCCCAGGCGCACGCAGAGTTCCAGGGCCTCCTCCGTGAGCGTCACCGCGCGCGCTCGTTCACTGGCCTCTGCCTCCGCGAGCGCCAGGGTGTTGAGGACTGCGATGCGCAGGCTCAGGTCGGGAAGCTCGGACGAGATCCCATAGGCCCGCTCGAGCAGTTCGCGCGCCGCCCCGAGCTCACCCCGGCGGCGGGCGATCGACCCGAGCACCTGGCACGCGCGCGCGATGGCGACCGGGTCACCAGCCTTCTCCGCGAGCTCGAGTGCGGCCCGGCCGGTCTCGGCACCCGCGGCCGCGTCTCCCGCC
>DAIDTV010000086.1 GCA_027457005.1 Chloroflexota bacterium | reverse complement strand
CTTCATCACCGTGGGGCTGGTCGAGGTGACCACCATGCTCGTCACGGCGATCTGGGTGCCCGACAGCCCTGGCCCACCGCCCGCCCTGACGCTTCCGCAGCGGGCGCGGGCGGCATGGGGCACGGACCTGCTCCGCGAGCGTCCCTACGTGTGGCTGCTGGCGAGCCGTCTCTTCATACTGATGGGCGGGAGCACACTGGCGAACATGGGCGTGCTGTTTCTCGTCAACGCCCTGGGGTTCCCCACCGAGGATGCCGAGTCACGGATGCTGCCCGTGATGCTGGCGCTGGGCGTCTCGGCGGCGATCGCCACGCTCCCGGCCGGCATGCTCTCCACGCGGGTCGGCCGGAAGCCGGTCATCTATGCCGGCGTGGCCCTGGGGATCGCGGGCGCGCTGGGGATCGCGGCCGCGGCGGAGTACTGGATGGTGGTGCTGCTCGTGGTGCCGGTCGGTCTCTGCCTGGGCGCCTTCCAGTCGGTGGACTGGGCCCTCATGACCGACATCATCCCGAAGGCCGAATCCGGCCGCTACATGGGGATCAGCAACGTCGTGACGGCCGGCAACCAGGGGACGGCCGTGATTGCCGCGGCGGCCGTACAGCTCGGCGTCACGCTGGTGCTCGGCGCGAACGCCGGGTACCGCGCCATGATCCTGCTCATGGTGGCCGAGTTCCTGGTCGGCGCCTGGGCGCTGACCCATGTCCCCGAACCGTCGGGCCGTCGCGCGGCCGCCCGGCGCGTCACCGCCGGCGCCGCGGCCTGACCATGCCTCCGCAAAGGGCCACCGGGGATTCTCCCGTCCCATCCCGGGTTCGTGCGCTGCGCTCCGGGGTCCGCTACGGGGTGACCCGCCTCGCCGTCGGTGCGATCGCGCGAGGGTACGTGCGGCTCCGCATCGAGGGCATGGAACGACTTCCGCATGGGCCGTACCTCCTGTGCTTCAGCCACCAGAACTGGACCGACCCCTTCCTGCTGCTCGCCGTGCTGCCCTGGCGGCCGCGTGTCTACTTCTTCGGGCCGAAGGAGGAGGACATGAACCGCGGATGGCGCAATCGCATCATGCGGTGGACCGGCACGCCGGTCCCGTACCGCCCGTCCAAGGACGACCTCCTCGGCGCCACCCGCCGGGTCCAGGCCGTCTTCCATGCGGGGAACGTGCTCGCGATCGCGGGCGAGGGACGGATTCACGCCGGCGAGACGCAGCTCCTGCCGCTGAGTGAGGGAGCCGCGTTCTTCGCGCTGCGATCGGGCGTGCCGATCGTGCCGTGCGCCATCAACGGGACGAGCTGGCTCTGCCTCGGACGCACCGTCCGCGTGAGGTTCGGGCGACCGATCGCCGTCGAGGGTCGACCGACGCAGGCCGCGGTCGGGGCGCTCACCGGACGGCTCTGGACCGAGCTGCACGAGCTCTGCCAGGGCTATCCGGACCCCCCGCCGCCCGGTCGGTTCGGGCGATGGCTCACGGACGTCTTCAACGAGTGGCCGGAGGGTGCCCGGCCGGGGCCCGGAGGCGCCGCCGGGCGCTCGTGACGGCGCGGCTTCCGGGTGATCCGAGCGGGGGGTGCCGCACCTGCGCTCCTGCTGGCCTACGTGATCTGCGGCGGGGATCGGGAGGTCGCACAGGACGCGCTGCAGTCGACCTGGACCATGGCGTGGAGCCGGTTGCGCACGCTGCGGGATCCGCAGTGGATCTGCTCGTGGCTGATGTCGGTAACCGCGAGTGAGGCCCGCCGGCTGGTGCACGATCAGCGGCACGCCGCCACGGCCCTTCTCGAGTTCACGCTGGAGGGCATGGGCGTCCCCGACTCCGCCGGACCCGCTGCTGCCGTGGACGTGGCGACCCTGCTGCGTGGCCTCTCACCGGAGGACCGGGCGCTCGTCGCCCTCCGCTACGCGATCGGGTACGACGCCCGTGAGATCGGCGCAGTCCTCGGCATGTCCCCCTCGCGCGTCGGCAAACGGCTCGGGCAGCTGCTCGACCGCGCCCGGGATTCCGTCGAGACCTGATCGGACGTCGCCGGCGCCGGACAACCGGGCCGCCAGCGGCTCGCCGCCGATCTGGCATTCTGTGAGTCGTGGATCCCGATACTCCTGCCCTGCGCGCCGTCGCCGCCGCCGGAATCCCGCACCGGGTGGTCCGGACGGCGATCCCCCACGGTCCCGAGGAGAGCGCCGGCCTCCAGGGGATCGAGCTTCACGCACTGCTCCGGACGATCGTGGTCCGGCGCGGCGAGGGCGACTACGTCTTCGTCCTCGTCCCCGGTGGCCGGCGCTTCGACTGGGGCAAGTTGCGGGCGCACCTCGGCGTCTCCCGGCTCTCCCTGCCCGACCAGGACGAGGCGAGGACGGTGACCGGGTACGAGCGCGGGGCGATCACGCCATTCGGCTCGAGTCACGCCTGGCCGGTCATCGCGGACGCGTCCATCTCGAGTCTCGAACGGGTCGCGATCGGTGGCGGCCGCCGCGGCGTCAACCTGCACCTCGCCCCGGCCGACCTCGTGGCCGCGACCGGCGCGGAGGTCGTCGACGTGACCTCCCCCGAGGATCCGTCGAAGAGCTGACCGCCGGTCCACCGGGGAACGCCCGGGGAACGGTCGCCGTGCCGTAGTCCGCTGCGACGACGGGAGGCCTCGACGCGCGGTCCCTGCCCTGATCGCCTGGACCGCGCCGATCCACCGGCGAGACCGCCCCGTCGTCGGAACCGATCCGCGGACGTGGCCCGAACGCGCGGGTGGGTGCGATGGGGGGCTCGAGCGATGCACGTCGGAATCCGACACCTGGACCACCCGCCAGTCGTGGCGGCACGGCGATGCGAGGAGGATCCTCGCGCGGTCGAACCCGCCGGGACGTGGGTGATCGAGGAACTCCCGTCGGCCCCCCAGCCGCAGGCGCCGATCACCGCCCGTGACCGACGGATCGTGCTTGCCCTCGCCCTCGGCGGCGTGCTCATCGCTTCCGGGTTCGTCGGCCGCTGGCTCGACCAGGGCGATACGGCGCGCACGGCAGCCACCGACATCCCGTCAGTCGCCGTGGCCGCAGCCCCGACGCAGGTGGCCGCGGTTCCGGCGGCCTCTCCCGCCCCGCGCGCAACGCTTGTCCCGCGCGCAGGGTTCGCCTCCCTGGTCCTGTCGGGCCCGGACGAGGGCGCCACGATCGAGGGCGCTGTCGTCCCGGTGAGCGTCCTCGCGCGCGAGCCCGTCGGGACAGTCCACCTGGCGGTCGTCCTTGCGCACGGTGCCGCCGGATCCGACACGGAGCTCGGCGCGGCCGACGTCCGGATGGATGCTCCCGGCACGGCGGCAACCCGCATCGCCGTCTTCGCCCCGCCGGTCGCGCTGGCGGTGGAGCTCGTGGTGTCGAACGGAGGCCGGGCCGAGCCGGTCATGGTGCGTCGCGCGCTCATCCTGCGGCCGATCAGTCCGGTGCAGTTGTGGCGCGCCGAGGTGGCGTGGTCGGATGACGCGTGGGTCCTCGCCATCGCCGGTGACGCCCCGCTCGCGATCCCCACGCTGCGCGTCCGAGTCTCCGGTCCCACCGGCGCACTGCTGGCCGAGCAACGCGTCGTGAATGGTCGTTCCGAAGCAGCACCGCCCGGGTCGGCCGGCGGCCATGCGCTCGGCCTGGCCAGCTTCGGTGCGCGCCTGCCACTGGCCGGGGCGCGGGCGGGGGATCAGCTGACCCTCCGGCTGGCCTGGCGCGATCTCTCCCTCGACGAAGCCGGCTCAACGACCATCCACCTGCTGGTACCGGGTCCGGAGCTGCATCCCTGTCCGTTGCCCCCCATCCAGGGGGGAGTCGTCGTGCCACCCGGGCCCGTGCGCGAGGCCGGACCGGTCCAGTCGGTTCCCCTCGGCGCGTCCATCGCCTGGTGCCGCCCCGCGGGGAAGCGATAGCGGCCCTACGCGCGGCGGCGGTAGCTCACAAGTGCGATCGGCGCGAAGATCACCACCAGGCCGGCGATCCAGGCCAGCGCGGCCACGAGCGTGGCCGTGTCGGGCGCGCCGCTGACCAGGCCGCGAGTCGCGTTGACGACCACCGTCACGGGGTTCGCCTCGGCGATCGGCCGCAGCCAACCCGGCATCGAGGCGACCGGCACGAACGCGGAGCTCGCGAACGTGAGCGGGAAGATCGGGATGAAGATCGCTCCCTGGGCGGCCTGCGCGGACTTCGTGATCAGCCCGATGTTGGCGCTGATCCAGGAGATCGCGTACCCGAACCCGACCACGAGCCCGAGTGCCAGCAACGCGCCCGGCAGCCCGCCGTCGAAGCGGAAACCGATCAGGTATCCCACGACCGTCATCACCAGCACGGTGTACAGGTTCCGCAGCGCGTCGCTGAACGTCCGGCCGATCAGGACCGCGGACGGGGCCATGGGCAGCGACCGGAAACGATCGACCAGCCCCTTCTGCAGGTCCTCGGCCAGCCCGATGGCCGTGCCGGTCGCGCCGAACACGACGGTCTGGACGAAGATCCCCGGCATCAGGTAGGCCACGTAGTTGCCGCCCGGAACCTGGATCGCGCCCCCGAACACGAAGGCGAAGAGCAGCACGAACATGATCGGCGTGATGGTGTCGATCACGGCCAGCTGCGGGTTGCGGACGACCTGGAGCAGGTTGCGCCAGGCGATGGTGAAGGCGTCGGTCGCGATCCAGCGAAGCGACCGGGATGGCGCGGCGACGACCGCGCGGGGAATGACTCGAGTGGTGGCGGTCATGCCGCCTTCCTCTGCTGGCGGCGGCCGAACCGGCCACGCGCATCTCCGTCGGCCTCCTGTTCCATCTCCGCGCGGCGGCCCGTCAGGGCAAGGAACACGTCATCCAGGCTGGGCCGGTGCAGCGAGAGCTCCGCGACCTCCAGGTTCGCGCCATCCAGGCGCCGGACCACGTCGGTCAGCGTCCCGCCGGCATGGTGCACCGGGATCATCAGCCGGCCCGTCTCGGCGTCCAGGCGCGGCTCCGCCGCGGCGAGCGGGGCGAGGAGGGCGAGCGCCTCGGACGCACGGCCCGATTCGACCAGCCGCATCTCCACGACGTCCTCGCCCATCCGGTCCTTCAGCTCCCCCGAGGTTCCCTCGGCGATCACCTGGCCGTCGTCGATCACGGCGATCCTGTCGGCAAGGCGGTCGGCCTCCTCCAGGTACTGGGTGGTGAGCAGGATCGTGGTCCCACCGGCCACCAGGCCGGCGATCACGTCCCACAACCCCACGCGACTTCGCGGGTCGAGCCCGGTCGTGGGCTCGTCGAGGAAGAGCACCTTCGGTCGCCCCACCAGCGAGGCCGCCAGGTCGAGCCGGCGTCGCATCCCGCCGGAGTAGGTGCGGACGGGACGGCGGCCGGCGTCGGTCAGCTCGAACCCGGCAAGCAGCTCATCGGCGCGGGTGCGGGCGGCACCGCGGCCCATGTGCAGCAGGCGACCCACGAGCTCGAGGTTCTCCCGGCCGGTCAGGTTCTCGTCGACCGCTGCGTACTGGCCGGTCAGGCCGATCTGGCTGCGAACGGCGTCGGGCTCGCGCACGACGTCGCGCCCGGAAACGAGCGCCCGCCCGGCATCCGGAACCAGCAGCGTGGCGAGGATGCGCACTGCCGTGGTCTTGCCGGCCCCGTTCGGGCCGAGCAGGCCGAGCACGGTCGCCTCGGGCACATCGAGGTTCACGCCGCGCAGGGCGCGGACCGGGCCGTACGACTTGGCGAGGCCCTCGGTAAGGATGGCGGATGGCGGCATGTGGAATCGCGACCTCTGCGTATGCGGACCGTGCGGCCCTGACAACGCTTCCTTCGCATCACGTGGTCGTCCGGATGGGGCACGGCGCGCCCGACGGAGCGCGGCGCTCTTCATCGACATGGTGCCGGCCAGTCGCCACTCGAGCGAGCCGGCAGCCCGGGACCGCCTCGCCGGTCAGGGAATCGACAGGCCCTCGATCCCCGGCTCGCCGGGCGGATAGGCCGGTGCCAGATCGTCGATGACGTCGGCCAGGATGTCGGCCACCGCGAGGTTGCGGAACCACTTTCTGTTCGACGGCACCAGGTACCACGGCGCCCATTCGGTGGAGCAGCGCCCGAGGGCGTCCTCGAAGGCCCGCCGGTAGCTGTCCCAGAGCGCCCGCTCGTCGAGATCGGCCCGGCGGAACTTCCAGCGCTTGGCAGGGTCTTCCACGCGATCCCGCAGGCGCTCGCGCTGCTCGTCCTGGTCGATGGCGAGGAAGAACTTCACGATGGTGGTCCCCTCCTCCACCAGGGTGCGCTCCCACGCGTTGATCTGGTCGTAGCGGCGTGACCAGACATCCTTGGGCACCAGATTGTGCACGCGCACGACGAGCACGTCCTCGTAGTGCGAGCGGTTGAAGATGCCGATCTCGCCCTTCGCCGGGGTGCGGCGGTGGACGCGCCAGAGGTAGTCGTGCCCGCGTTCCTCGTCGGTCGGCACCTTGAAGCTCGTCACCGGGCAGCCCATGGGGTTGAACGCCGACATGACGTGCCGGATGGTGCCGTCCTTCCCGGCCGCGTCGATGCCTTGCAGGATCACCAGGACGGCGTGCCTGGCCTCCGCCCACATCCGGTCCTGGAGCTCGCCGAGCCTGACGAGCCCCTCCGCCAGCTCCAGCTCGGCCGGCTCCCGCTCGCGTCCGTACGTCTCGCTGGGGTCGAAGTGCCCGAGCGAAACCTCCGAGCCCGGCTTCACGCGCAGCCTCTCGCGGAGTGGGCCGTGTTTCGCCGTGTGCTCGTCCCTGGCCCGCATCGTTCCCTCCCCTGCCGCGTGTCCGTCCGGCAGACCGGCCCGTCATCCCGTCAGACAGGTTGCCCGATCTGGGCTTGGGGCCCCGGTCAGCCCCGACTATGCTCTCAGC
>DAIDTV010000085.1 GCA_027457005.1 Chloroflexota bacterium | reverse complement strand
ACATCGTGCCGCCGAACGGCATGTCGAAGTGGGTGTGCACGTCGATGGCGCCGGGGATCACGTACTTCCCCACCGCGTCGATCGTGCGGTCGGCCGTCACGCCCGCCGCGCCGAGGGAGCTGCCGACGAGGGCGATCGTCTCGCCGTCCACCAGCACGTCGGCCTGCGTCGAGCCGTCCGCGTTGACCACGGTGCCGTTCGCGATGAGCGTTCTCACGGATCAGTCTCCCTGGCTCCCTGCGCCGTATCCCTGCCGGCCCCTTGAGACCGGACGCGTTCAGGTTCTCGGTGACCCCGTATCCCGGAGGGCGGGGATGACCTCACGCCCGTAGACCTCCAGCATGCGCTCTTCGTCGCCGTTCATCAGGTAAAGGTTGAACTGGTCCACGCCCGCCTCGGCCAGCGCCCTGAGCTTCTCGATGTGGTCCTGCACCGGTCCCACCAGGCAGAAGCGATCCACGATGTCGTCCGTGACGAACTCGGCGTTCGACGACCCGACCTCCGCGTGGTGCAGGTAGTCGTACCCCTGGCGGTTGCGGATGTACGCGGTGAGCCCCGCCGGCAGGTCGTTCCCCTGGTACTTGTTGACCAGGTCCACGACGTGGTTGCCGACCAGCGCCGGGAACCAGCGGACCCGGTCGCGGCACTCGGCCAGGTCCCCCACGTGCGCCGGGGCCGCGGCCATGACCCGGATCGACCGAGGGTCCCTGCCCGCCTCCACCGCCGACGCCCGCACCTGCGACACGAACCAGCGGATGAGGTCCGGGTCGCCGATCTGGAGCATCGCGCCGTCGGCGATGCGCCCGGTGAGGCGGAGCGCCACGGGGCCGTAGCCGGCGACCCACACCGGGAGGTGGTGTCCGGCCGTGAAGCCGAGCTGGAGCAGCGTGCCCTCGTATTCGATCGGGCGGCCCTCGACCAGCGCCCGGATCACGTGCACGGCCTCCTCGAGCTGGCCCATGGTCGTGGGTGACTTGCCCAGCACCCGCCGCGCCGAGTCGCCGCGCCCGATGCCCAGGTCCATGCGGCCGCCGCTCAGCTCGTCGAGGACGGCAAGGGCGGATGCCGTGACCGTCGGCTCCCGGGTCGCCGGGTTCGTCACGCAGGTCCCCAGCCGCATCGCGGTGGTCGCCTGGGCCATCAGCGTCAGCAGCGGGTACGGGTCGCGCCAGAGCACGTGCGAGTCGAACAGCCAGCCGTACCCGAAGCCCGCGGCTTCTGCCTGCCGGGTGAGGCTGACGATCCGCTCGATCGGGTGGTCCGGCTTGAGGGTGAACCCGAAGTCCATGGCCGACTCCTCGTCGGGGGGATGCGGGGTCGGCGGTCAGGGCCTGACCAGGTCCCCGTACGCCTCCGGCCGGCGGTCGCGGTACCACTGCCAGGTGTTCCGGACCTCCAGGATCTGGTCCAGGTCCAGGTCACGCACCAGCAGCTCCGGCTTGTGGGCGTCGCCCACCTCGCCCACGAACTGCCCGCGCGGGTCCACGAAGTAGCTCTGGCCGTAGAAGTCGTCGTCGCCCAGCGGCTCGATCCCGACCCGGTTGATGGTGCCCACGAAGTAGCCGTTGGCCACCGCGTGGCTCACCTGCTCGATGCGCCAGAGGTACTCGGAGAGCCCCCGGCTGGTGGCGGACGGGATGAACACGATCTCGGCGCCGTTGAGGCCGAGCGCCCGCGCCCCCTCGGGGAAGTGCCGGTCGTAGCAGATGTAGACGCCGACCTTGCCCACGGCGGTCTCGAAGACGGGGTAGCCCAGGTTGCCGGGCCGGAAGTAGAACTTCTCCCAGAAGCCCTGCACGTGCGGGATGTGCGTCTTGCGGTACTTGCCCAGGTAACGGCCGTCCGCGTCGATCACCGCGGCGGTGTTGTAGTACAGGCCCGGCGTCCGCTCGTCCTCCTCGTACATCGGGACGATCAGCACCATCCCGGTCTGCCTCGCCAGGTCCTGCATGCGCCGGGTGGTGGGGCCGTCCGGAATGTGCTCCGTGTACGAGTAGTACCGGGCGTCCTGGACCTGGCAGAAGTAGGGTCCGTAGAAGAGTTCCTGGAAGCACATCACCTGGGCGCCCTGGCGCTGCGCGTCCTGTGCCGCGGCCTCGTGCTTCTGGATCATCGACTCCTTGTCGCCGGTCCAGTCCGTCTGCAAGAGCGCGCCGCGAACGATCCGGGTCATTGGCACACCTCGCTCGGTCGAAGAAGCGCCGAGCGTACACCCGGGATGAGGCTCCTCGCACCCTTCCCGTGCCGGCTCGACCCTCGGTCGGGCCCGCGGGCCGAGCGCGTCGAAACAGGGCCGGATGGCGCTGGCGCTCCCGCCGTCCTGCGCCGATCATCCCGGTTTCACGCGACAGCGGAGGTGCGTCTCGTGGCCGACCTGTCCACCGTCTTCACCGGCATTCGCTTCGAGAACCCGTTCCTGCTCGCATCCGCGCCACCGACCGAGTCCGAGTCGAACATCACCCGCGCCTTCGACGCGGGCTGGGGCGGCGTGGTCACCAAGACCATCGGCCTCCACCCGGTCGTCAACGTGCGCGGCCCGCGAACCACGTTCCTCCGCTCGGACCGGACCGGCAAACGGATCTCCACGGCGAGGCGCCCGGACGCCGCGCTCCTCGCGTCGTGGAACTGGGAGCTGATCTCCGACAAGCCGCTCGACTGGTGGATCCCGCGCCTGGAACGGATCAGGAGGGCCTGGCCGGGGAAGGTGCTGGTCGCCTCGATCATGGCCGGCTCGGGGGACGATCACGAGCTGGCCAACTGGCAGACCCTGGTCCGGGGCGTCCAGGACGCGGGCGTCGACGCGATCGAGCTCAACCTGTCGTGTCCGCACATGGACCGGGTCGACATGGGCTCGAACGTCGGCAGGGACCCGGTGCTCTGCTCGATCACGACCCGCGTGGTGAAGGAGGTGGCGCGCGTGCCGGTCTGGGTCAAGCTGACCCCGGCCGGCGCGGACATCGTCGAGGAGGCCGAGGCGGTGTTCCGGATTGGCGGCGACGCGATCTCGTCCTCCAACACGTTCCCGGCCCTCCCGCCGCTCGACCCGGCCACGCTCGACTTCGAGATCAACGTCGATGGATACGTGTCGTCCGGCGGCCTGGGCGGGCCCGCGATCCTCCTCCAGTCGCTGGCCAAGATGGCCCAGCTGACGCGGGCATTCCCGGATCGCGAGTTCTCCGGCATCGGCGGAATCGCCGGCTTCGACCAGGCGCTCTCGTACTTCCTGCTGGGCTGCGGGACCGTGCAGGTCGCCACCGCGGCCATGCTCGACCGTGCCGTCGGCCCGAACGTGATCCGGGGGTTGATCGACGGGATGACCGCGTTCCTCGAGCGGAATGCCCACCGCGGCTGGACCGCGCTGGAGGACTTCCGGGGACTTCGCCGCGCCAACGTGGTGGCCCAGTCCGAGATCGCCCGGCCGGATCCCGCCGGCCACCGGGGCTCCCGGGACCGCGGTGAGGGAGTGGCGGAGGGGAACGCGGTCGCAGTGGAGGCGAGGTAGGCTCCCGTCCGGGGCCAGCGCGCCATAATCCCGGAGGGCGCGAGCCCGGCGGCGTTCGCCGTCACGTCGACGCAAGAGGTGAGCGATGAGCATCAGCACCGACCGGCTCACGACCGAGGAGGTCATCCAGCTCTCGAGGCAGTACACGCTGTTCGAGTGGTCGGCGCAGTCGGCGGTGGATCCGATCGCGGTGGACCGGGCGAAGGGTGTCTACTTCTACTCGCCCGACGGCACGCGATACCTGGACTTCAACAGCCAGCTGATGAGCGTGAACATCGGCCACGGCGACCCGCGCGTCGTCGACGCGATCAGCGCCCAGGTGGCAAGGCTCGCCTACGCCAACCCGTTCATGGCCACCGAGCCGCGGGCGCTCCTCGGTCGCAAGCTCGCCGGACTGCTCCCCGGTGACCTCGACAAGGTCTTCTTCACCAACGGCGGCGCCGAGGCGAACGAGAACGCGATCAAGCTCGCCCGGCTCTACACGGGGCGCCACAAGATCGCGGTCCGCTACCGCAGCTACCACGGTGCCACGGCCGGGGTGATGACCCTCACCGGGGACCCGCGGCGCTGGGCCAACGAGCCCGGCATCCCCGGCGTGATCCGCATTCCCGACACGCTGCCCTGGGGCGCGGCGGAGTCGCTGTCCGCGGACGAGGTCCTGCGCGAGACCGAGCGGATCCTGATGTACGAGGGCCCGCAGACCGTCGCCGCGATCATGATCGAGCCGGTGGTGGGCACCAACGGGATCCTGGTGCCGCCCGACGGGTACCTGCAGGGCCTCCGCGAGCTCTGCGACCGCCACGGGATCCTGCTGATCGCAGACGAGGTGATGTCCGGCTTCGGGAGGACCGGCGAGTGGTTCGCGGTGAACCACTGGGGCGTGCTGCCGGACATCCTCACCATGGCCAAGGGGCTCACGTCGAGCTACGTCCCGCTCGGCGCCGTGGCCGTGCGCCACGAGATCGCCGCGCATTTCGAGAAGAACGTCTTCTACGGCGGCCTCACCTACAACAGCCACCCGGTCGGCTGCGCGGCGGCGCTGGCGACGATCGCGGTCTACGAGGACGACGGTCTGATCGAGCGAGCCCGGCGGATGGGGGAGCGGATGCGCGAGCACCACCTGGCGCTGCGCGCGAAGCACCCCTCGGTGGGGGCGGTGCGGAACATCGGCCTCTTCGGGATCGTGGAGCTTGCTCGAAGCCGCGACCCGTACGTGCCCATGGCGCCGTACAACGGCACCAGCGACGAGATGAAGGCCGTGGCGCGCTCGCTGCGCGAGCAGGGCCTCTACACCTTCGTGCGCTGGAACGCGATCTCGACCAACCCGCCGCTGAGCATCACGGAGGACGAGCTGGCGGAGGGCTTCGCGATCATCGACCGCGCGCTCGACCTGGCCGACGGGGCCGTGGCCGGATAGCGCGCTGGCGCCGCCACCCCACGACACCCGCGGCACCGGCAGCTCCGCGCCCGATCCCGCCAGGGCGCCTTCCCATGCTGCCCGCCCGCGGCCGGATCCCTCAGGACCGGTGCCGCTCGGCCGCCAGGACCGCCACGGTCTCCGGTCGGCCGTAGAAGTAGCCCTGCCCGAAGTCGACCCCGAGGGCCGCGAGGCTCCGGGCCTCGGCGTCGGTCTCCACGCCCTCGCCGATGAGGCGGCAGCCGGCCGTTCGCGCGAAATGCCGCATGGCGACCACCATCGCCTGGCGACCGAGATCGACGTTGACGCCCCGGACGAGGCCGAGGTCGAGCTTCACGAAGTCGGGCCGCAGCTCCACGATGTGCGCGAAGTTCGCGATGCCGGAGCCGGCGTCGTCCACGGCCGTGCGCACCGAGCCACCCAGCAGCCCGAGGGCCGCGCGGAGCGCGCGGTAGTCGGCCACCGGGTCGTGCTCGGTGATCTCGACGATCAGCGGCCGGTCGGCCTTCGCGAACACCGGGCGGACGCGCCCGGGATCGGCCAGGAGCCGCGGCGAGACGTTGACGTCGAGCCAGGTGCCGGCCGGCAATCCCCGTGCGAGCGTGATGGCGGTATCGAGCGTCGCGAGCTCGAGCTCCGCGCCGAGGTCCGCGGTCCAGGCGTCGGCGAAGCGGTGATCCGGACGCGTGCCGTCGTCGAAGCGTGTCAGCGCCTCGTAGCCGACGATCCGGCCGTCGTGCAGGTCGACGATCGGCTGGTACACCGGGTGGAACGCCCGGGCTGCGACGATCTCCGCGACCTGCGAACGCAGCCGGGTCCGCCGGTGGTCGCCCTCCAGGTCGCGCGCGAGCAGTGCGCTCGCGGTCGCCGCGAACTCGCCGACGGCCGGGAGGTGGTCGACCAGGTGACGGGCATAGGCCTCGTCGGTCGTCCCGACGGCGACCAGGCCGAGCAGCCCCTCACCGTTGCGGATCGGGGCAAAGGCGCTCGCCCGGAGGCCGAGCCCCGCGATCAGCCGACCGTATCGGCCGTCCTCGGAACGGGTGTGCCATGTCTCGGCCCAGGGGCCCTGCATGGCCCGCTCGAACAGGTAGGCGGCGCGGGCGACGGGAAGCGGCCCGCCAGGCGCCAGGGGAGCGCCATCAGGCCCGGCCCAGGCGAGGGTCGTGGCGTGCTGGGGGTCGACGAAGTTGAAGATCGCCGCGAGGTCGATGCCGGGCAGCCCCAGGAGCTCGTCGCAGATGTCGGCGGCCGTCTCCGCCGCACTCGCAGCCGGCTGGAGCCGGGCCAGGGCCGCGGCCACCTGGGCCCGTTCGCGGAACTCGCTCGCGAGGCCCGAGCGTGCCGCCTGGAGGGCCGTGACGTCGCGCTGCACGCCGATGTAGCCGCCGACCGCGCCGTGTGTGTCGTGGATCGGCGAGATGGTCGCCTCGACCTGGCAGAGGCTGCCGTCGGCGCGGCGGTTGATGAACCGGCCGGTCCAGTTCCGCCCGCCCGCCAGGTGGTCCCACATGGCGCGATAGAAGGCGGCCGACTGCCGCCCGCTCTTGAGGATGCGCGGGTTCTGCCCGATCACCTCCGCCCGGCGATAGCCGGATATCGCCTCGAACGCCGGGTTGGCGTACTCGATGGTGCCCGCGAGGTCGGTGATGAGCACGGCGTCCGAGGTCTGCTCGACGGCCATGGCGAGCCTCGACCGCTCCGCTTCCGCCGTCACCTGGTCGGTGACGTCCTGCGTCGTGCCGAACATGCGGATCCCGACGCCCTGGGCATCGCGGTGGACCTCGGCCTGCTCGTGAATGATCCGGACCCGGCCGTCGGGCCTGACCACCCGGTACTCGAGGTCGTGCCGGCCGCCCCCGGCGATGGCGGCCCGCACGAATGCCTCCACGCGCGCGCGATCGTCCGGATGGACCAGTGGGAAGACTGC
>DAIDTV010000084.1 GCA_027457005.1 Chloroflexota bacterium | reverse complement strand
GGCTCGAGCTCGCGAAGCTTCTCGATGGCCTGCGTTGCGGTCAGGTCCTCGGAGATCGCCACGTACGCGGTGGTCATGATGCCGCCCGCGGTGTCCTCCGGGTAGCCGAGCAGCTCGCGCACCTCCTCGGCCTCGTCCTGCTCCATCAGCGGCAGGATCTCCGCCTTGGTCTCCTCGGACAGGTCGGCGATCAGGTCGGCCGCGTCGTCCGGGCTCATCTCCTCGAGGATGTCGGCGGCACGCGCGGGCTCCAGGTCCTCCAGCACGTCGACCTGGGTCTCGGGTTCCATCTCCTCCATCGCGTCGGCCACCGCCTCGTCGTCCAGGGAGGCGAGCACGCCGGCCCGGTCGCGTGGGGTCAGCTGGTCGATGATCGTCGCCAGGTCTGCCGGGTGCAGCTCCCGGAGCCCTTGGTGGGGGACGCGCAGGCGGATCGACGCGATCGAGGTCTCGACGGGGTCCACGTCCTCCCAGTCGATGTACCGCTCGGGGAGGCTGACGTGCAGGTTGCGGGCGATGGTGCGCCAGGGCCCCTCGATCCCCAGCCGCCGCAGCAGGCCCGCGGCCCCGACGTCCACGGCCACGAGGTGCAGCCTGCCCTCGATCTCGTCGAGCCGGAGGTCGTTGACACGCACGACCCGGCGCCCGTCGATGTCGACGATCTGCTTGTCCTGCAGGTCCATGTACAGCAGGAGCTCGTTCGGGCGCTGCTTGAACTTGCCGATGTCGATGGTCGCGGTCGAGAGGACCACGCCGCTCGCGTCGAAGCTGGCGACGTCGCTCCAGGGCACGAAGATCTTGCGGCGTCCGGTCGCGACGACGAGGCCGGTCACGGGCGGGTACCGGTCGCCGATGGCCACGATCAGGTCGGCGACCTTGCCGATCGGCTCACCCTGGCGGTCGCGCACGGGCCGGCCGACCACCTGGCTCAGGTAGAGCTGCATCTGCCACCTCTGTGGGGCGCGGGTCCGGCGCCCCCGGGTGGCACGCGACGGGCCCATCGGGCCCGGCTGCTCAGGCGCCGACCAGGCGGCCTGTCAGCCCGCGCGGAGTCCCCGGAGTGGACCGGACCGGCGCGATGGCCACGGCGCCTTGGGCGCCGCAGCGACTAGGTCCAGGTTCCACGGGAGGAGGATGACCCCCAGATGCTTGTTCCGCGACGGCATGCGAGGACGCGGTGCGCGGGTTGCGTGCCGTCAGCCGGACGATAGCCCCGGGATTCCGGGGTGTCAAACAGTTCGGACGCTCGTGCGGCAGACGTGGTGCCGCGGTCGCGCCGCGGTCGCGCCGCGCTGGTGCCTCGGTCGCGCCGAACCCCCCGGTCGCTATCGCACACCAGACGAGCCGTACGTGGGCCGCGCGCGGCGCCCGTCGGCCGGATCCGGTCGTTGCAGGCCCTCTCCCCGCACGACGGAGCCGCGGCGGCGGCCGGTGGCTGGCTCGTGGACCGTCCCAAGCCGCGTAGTGCTCCCGGGGCGTGCAATAGAGGAGGCAACGGTACCTTCGTCCCGGTTCACCCCGGTACTCCCGGGTTACCCGGCCGAGCTCCGCGGCGATCTACCCTCCGGGTGTGGACAGCACGCACCGGGATGAGTCGGCGTCCCCGGCCGGCCGCGCGTCTGCAGGTGACCGGTCGTCCGGGACGGGAACGGAGGCTCTGCCCGCCGCCACCGCGCGGACGAGTCCACCGCCACAGGATCGGATTGCGGCGATTGGCGAGATCCCTGGCGATGGCGCGCCGGCGAGCGGCGAGGTCCCGCCTGATCGCGCGCCGGCGAGCGGCACGATCCCTGGCGATGGCGCGCCGGCGAGCGGCGAGACTCCGCCTGGTCGCGCGCCGGCGGTCCGCGAGCTGCCCCAGGCCCGCGCGGTCGATCCCCACACCGACCGGCTCCGCGCCCTGCTGGAAGTCGCCCGCGAGCTCACCCAGACATTCGACCGGGCGACCATCCTGCCGACCATCGTCAGGTCCGTGAACAGGCTCCTGGGGACCGAGCTGGCGATCATCAGCCTGCGGGTGCCCGGCTCCCGGCTCGAGCCCGTGGCCTGGGACGGACTCCCCGACGACGTCGGCGCGCTGGCGCCCCTTCCCGAGTCGACCCCCTTCGTGGCCGACCTGCTCGCCGGGCGGGCGTGGACCTGCGCCGACCTCGACGAGGCCCCGCCGAGCCCCGACCTGGTCGCCTGGCGGCGCTACGCGGCGCACGCCCTGGTCCCGCTGATGCACGACGGCCGCGCCATCGGCATGCTCGAGGCCGCGTGGCACGGCGCCCATGCCTGGACCGACGACGAGCTCACGATCCTCGAGATGACCGCCAGCCAGGCTGCGGTCGCGATCCACAACGCCGAGGTGATGGCCGAGTCGGAGCGCTGGGCGGCGCAGCTCGGGGTGGTGCAGGCCTCGGTCAGCCGGCTCAACCGCCTCAACACGGTCGAGTCGGTGGGCCGCGCCATCGTCGAGGAGACGCGGCGCGTGGTCGACTACCACAACTGCCGGGTCTACCTGCTCGAACCGCCGGACCTGCTCGAGCCGGTCGCGTTCCGCGGCGAGGTCGGCACATACACGAACATCCCCCCGGAGCTGCTGCGAACCCGGGTGGGCGTCGGGTTCACCGGCTGGGTCGCGCTGCACGACCAGCCCCTGCTGGTGGACGACGCGAACCTGGACCCGCGCGGCGCCCACATCCCCGGCACGGACGATATCGACGAGTCGATGGTGGTGGTGCCGATGCACTTCGACGACCGCCTGATCGGGGTGCTGACGCTTTCCAAGCTCGGCCTGCGCCAGTTCGACGAGCGGGACCTGCGCCTGATGAGCGTGCTGGCCGACGCGGCCGGGACCGCCATCGAGAGCGCCCGCGCGTTCGAGGAGCTGCGCCGCAGGGAGCGCGAGATGCGCAGCCTGCTCGAGTTGTCCAGCGAGGTCGCGCAGACGCTCGATCCTCTCCAGGTTGCCGACCGGATCGCCGCCCACGTGGCCCGCGCCCTCCAGGCCGACCTGGTGACGATCAGCCTGTGGGAACGCGAGCGCGACATCGTTCGGACCCTCGGGGCATTCCCCCGCGACCCGTCGCGCGCGCCCGACTACCCGCTCGTTCGGTACCCGGACACCCGGCACGTCCTGGTCGACCAGGTGCCGAGCGTCAACCTCGTCCACGCCACCGACGCCGACCCGGCCGAGGTGCGGTTCCTGCGGGAGATCGGCATGTCGACGGGGCTCATGGTCCCGCTGGTCGCCGTCGGCGAGTCGCTCGGGCTGATCGAGGTGTGCACCCGCGAGCAGAGAGGCTTCGACGAGGAGGCGGTCCGCCTCGCGACCACCATGGCCAACGAGGCCGCGATGGCGCTCGAGAATGCGCGCCTGTACCAGGCGGCCAGGGACCTCGCCGACCACGATCCGCTGACCGGGTTCTACAACCACCGCTACCTGCACGAGCGGCTGGGAGAGGAGCTCCTGCGGGCCCGGCGGGGGCGTCGGCCCGTGGGACTGATGATGCTCGACCTGGACGACTTCAAGCTGGTGAACGACACGCTGGGACACCAGGTGGGCGACCAGGTGCTGCGCTGGGCTGCCGACCTGATCCGCTCCACCCTGCGCGAGTCCGACGTGCCCGCCCGCTACGGCGGCGACGAGTTCGCCGTGATCCTGCCGGAGGCCGACGTGCATGCCGCGCACGCCGCCGCCGCCCGGATCACGGCTGCCTTCGCCGACTCCTCGTTCCACCTGTCGGAGCGGTCGCCCGTCCCCATCGGCGCATCGGCCGGTGTCGCGGCGTTCCCCGCGGACGCCCGCACCGTGGGCGAGCTGATCGCCGCCGCCGACGCCGCTCTGTACCGGGCCAAGCGCGCGGAGAGCGAGCCGCTCCGCGCGGAGAGCGAGCCGCTGCGCGCGGACAGCGGCCTGGCGCCCATCGAGAGCGAGCCGGCGCTCGTGCCGCGGCCGTGGGACCCGCCGCCGACCGCAGGCCACGCCGGATCGGCCCGTCATTCGCCGTCCGGCGGCGATCCCGACGAGACGGGCCACGACCCGGCCGGCCGCCTGGTGCCGCCGGTTGCCTCTCCCGGTCCCGCCTGACCGCCGGGGGGAGCAGGCGCCGATGGCCGGCTTCCGGGACGCTGGCCGCACGGTGGACACGTTCGAGCAGGCCGCGCATGCTCGCCCGGTGACCGCGCAGGAGCATGAACGGGAGCCGGAGCCGGATCGGCCCCACGACCGCACGGCGGACCAGGTGCCGGACCAGGCGCGCGACCAGGTGCCGGATGCGGCGCGGGCTCGGACGCCGGACCAGCTGCAGGACCATGCGCGGGTGCGCGCGCAGGCGCAGGCGCAGCCCCCCGGGCACGATGCGAGGGTGCGCCTGGCCCGTCGCGCGGGGGCGGGGCTGCTGGCGCTGCTCGTGGTCGACCTGTTGCTGGTGGCCGTCGGCCAGACCACGGGCACGTTCGGCGTCGCCGGGCTGCTGCTGGTCGTGGCCCTCGCGGGCACGGCCATCGTGGAGCGGCGTGCGATCGACCTCGCCGCGGCCAGGAACGCGGCGAGCGAGGCGACACTCACCCGGATGCTTCGCGGCCTCTCCCGGTCGGACTCACCCGACGCCACGGTCGACGCGATCGTCGACGACCTGCGCGAGGCTTCCGGTGCCGATCACGTCGTGGTCGCGCGGCTGAAGCCCTCGGAGCGGATCATCGAGGCCACGCTCGTGTCGTCGAGCGCCGCCGTCCCGCTCTCGGTGACCCGTTTCCCGGCCAGTGACCTGGAGCCCGCCGAGGCGTTCGAGATCCGCGCCAGGAGCTCCGCCTCGCCGGGCGCGGCCGGGCCGTGGGTGTCGGCGAGAGTCGCGGGGCTCATGCCCGACGGCCGATTGGCCGTCACGCACGCGGCGGGGGCCGCCGCGCGCGGGGTCCGTTCCGACGACGATCCCATGCGCCCCGGATCCACGATGTACGCGGTCCAGCGCATCACCGACCGGGTGAGCCGCGCGTACGGCCTTCGCCACATCCTCGCCGAGCCCCTGGTCGCCGGCGGGCACGTGGTGGGTGCCCTGGTCCTGTCGCGGCGCACGGATTCCGGCTGGCCGGCCGAGAGCCGGCAGGTGCTCATGTCGGCGGCGCAGGACCTCTCCACGGCGCTCGAACGCGCCTACGCGCACCAGGAAGCGCGGGTCCGTGCCGCCACCGACGCGCTGACCGGCATCCCCAACCGCGCGTACTTCGAGGAGCTGGTGGAGATGCTTGGCCGGGGCGGGCGCCGCGCCAACGACGCGCTGGGGATCCTGATGCTCGACCTGGACCACTTCAAGGCGCTCAACGACCGCCACGGGCACCCGGCGGGCGACGAGGTGCTGCGCGGCGTGGGCCGCGTGCTGCGCGGCACGGTGCGCGCGGACGACGTGCCGGCGCGCTACGGTGGCGAGGAGTTCGTCGTGGTGCTGCGGCGAGCGACGGAGGAATCGGCGGTGGAGATCGCCCAGCGGCTCCGGGAAGCCGTCCGATCGCTCGACCTGTCCGAGGCCGGGATCGACGGCGCGGTCACGGTGTCGGTCGGGGTCGCGGTGGGGGTGGCCAGTGCGCAGTCGCTGGTCGCGCGAGCCGATGCGGCGCTGTACCGCGCGAAGCGCCACGGCCGCGACCGTGTCGAGGTGGGCTGAGGTGGCCGCCTCCGACCCGGAGCTCGGGGGGACCGGCGGGCCGAGTGCCGCACCCGACCCGGACCGCCGGCCGCGCACCGTGCCGCCGCCCGGGGTGCTGCTTCTCTCGAACGCGGAGCTCGCGGCGATCTTCCACGAGATCGGCGACATGCTGGAGGTGCAGGGCGAGCTCGTCTTCAAGACCGTCGCCTATCACCGTGCCGCCGACGCGATCGCGCACTCGCCCGTCGAGGTGGCGCGGGCATACCGCGAGGGCCACCCCCCGCGGATCCCCGGCGTGGGCGCGGCGATCTCGAAGAAGCTCCTGGAGCTCGCGGGCACCGGGCGGCTCGCGTTCCACGAGCGGCTGCGCGCCGAGGTGCCGACCTCGCTGGTGGCACTGCTCGAGATCCCCGGTGTCGGGCCCCGCACCGTGAAGCTGCTCCACGAGCAGCGGGGGATCGAGACGCTCGACGACCTGCGCCGTGCGGCGGAGGCCGGCCACCTGCGCGACCTCCGCGGGATGTCGGAACGGACCGAGGCCGCGATCCTGGACGGGATCGCGCAGCTCGATCGTCGCCAGCAGCGGATGCGCCTGGGCGAGGCCGAGCGAATCGTGGAAGGGATCGTGGCCGGGCTGCGGGACACGCCCGGCGTGCACGCGCTCGTCCCGGCCGGCTCGTTCCGCCGGCGCCGGGAGACGGTCGGCGACCTGGACCTGCTCGCCTCCACCGACGACCCGGCGGCGCTGGTCGGTCGCTTCGTCGCCATGCCGTCGGTCGATCGCGTGCTCGGCAGCGGTCCCCACACGGCGTCGGTGCGCCTGCACGACGGCCCGCAGGTGGACCTCATGGTCATGCCGCCGGGAGAGGAGGGGACCTACCTCGTCCACTTCACCGGGTCGAAGGAGCACAACGTGCGGCTCCGCTCCCGTGCCCGCGAGCGGGGCTGGAGCCTGTCAGAGAAGGGCTACCTGCGCCTGGGGCCGGACGGCGAGCCACTCACCGGCGACGCTGCCGAGCTGCGGACGTTCGCCACGGAGGAGGAGGCCTACGCGTTCCTCGGCCTCGAATGGGTCGCGCCCGAGCTGCGCGAGGATCACGGCGAGGTGCAGGCGGCCAAAGCCGGCAAGCTGCCGCAACTAATCGAGCTGGCGGATATCTGCGCCGACCTGCACGCTCACTCCACCTGGAGCGATGGGAGCGTGACGATCGAGGGCATGACACAGGCCGCTAAACAGC
>DAIDTV010000083.1 GCA_027457005.1 Chloroflexota bacterium | reverse complement strand
CGACAGCCCCTACGCCGGCGTCCGCGCGGCGATCGCGGCCGGCGACCCCGCGGCGATCATGGCCGCGATCATGGCCTCGCCCTGGGGCCCGCCCGGCTACTACGCGCGGGACTGGCCGAACGTCGCCGCGACCTACCGCATCCCGCTCCCCTCGCCCGCAGGCGGTACCGTCCCCGTGATCGACCCGACCGCGCAGCCGGCCGCGGCAAGCGCGACCGTCACCCCACTCCCCGATGGCACGCTCGGGACGGTCTCGGCCGGTGCCCGGCGCTTCGCCGCGACCGCGCCCTATGCCGAGGTCGCCAGTGAGACGGCCGACAGCGTGCAGGCGTTCGACGCCGAGCTCGCCATCGCCGACGACAACGGCACGCACGGGACCTTCTGGCGCACGAGCGGCACGCCGCCGGTGCTCTTCATCAAGGCAGCGATCGTGCCGGGCGAGATCGCGCCCGCCATCCCGACTCCCGCGCCGGTCGAGAGCTACACCGGAGCGGATCTGCCGGCCTCCCTGCTCTCCGTGGTGGACCTCCAGTACCACCAGGTCGACAAGATCGCGACCCCGCGCGTCGCCGTGGTCCCCCCGGGCGTCACCTTCATCGCGGCCGCCGTGGCGTTCGCGGCCCAGGGGTACCAGTGCATGGCCTTCGGGCTGCCGGGCAAGTGGGAGCTGTGGGACCTCGGCCCGGCCTCGCTGGCGACCTACGCGCACAACGACTCGCAGCTCTCGAGCGTCCTGCCGACCGTGGCAGCCGCTCCCGCAGCGTAGGAGGTCGACATGGCTCGACGGCATCGGCGGACCCCGCCGCGTCGCGCTGACGGTCGCTTTCGCAAGCGCCGCTAGCTCCCGAAGGTTCTCGCTCGCTCTGAGGTAGCCCCGTGGGCGCTCCGTTCGCCGCCGTGCTCGAGGTCGCGCCCGCCAGCCCGGCGGGTGCGTACCCCTTCGCCCCGGTATGGGGCACCCAGGACGCCGAGCTCCACCTGCTCGTGATCTCGGTCGACGTGGCGCAGTGGGTCACGGTGACCTTCGGCACGACCGCGCTCCCCCTCTACGTCGGGCCGGGCGGCATCGGCATCGACCTCCACAACCTCCCCCTGTCGGCGCTCAACGCGGCCGGCCGGGCGGTCACCGTGAACACCAGCGCCCCGTGCGGCGTGGGCGGCCTCCTCACCGGGTGCACGCTGCCGTGAGCGGCGGCGGATGGCTGGCGCAGCCCACTGTCAGCATCACGACGGCGCGGGCCGTGACCCTGGAGTGCACGGCCCCCGTGGCGATCGGCGTGGGAAACATCCCCGAGCCGAACGCGTGGAACAACCTGTACGACTACGCAGGGAATCCGCTCGCCGCGATCCCCGCCGCGTTTGGACTCGCGCTGAGCGCGGACCACAAGACGCTTACCGCGCTCGTGGACGGCGTGTGGGGAGTGGTGGGGTACATGTCGGGCAACGGAGCGGCGCACGACGATAACGTCGAGTGGGCCGGCGGGGCGAGCTATGCGCTGCCAGAGGACTCGTTCGCGGCGCTGTCCACCGACAATAAGGGCATCGGGTTCGCACTCCCCCTTCGGGCTGGCGATACGGTCAAGTTCATGTCCGGCCCCGGTACCGCGGGTGAGATCCCCATCAGCTACGCCTCGGTCACCGTGACCCGACTGGCCTGACCTGTGGCGACCTCGACGCAGTCGCGGTTTGCGCTCGCCCTCGCTCGCGGCACCGGGCTGACCTACGCGGCCTGCCTCGCCTGGTCGATCGCCGAGGTCGGCGCGAACAACAACCTGGGGCTCATGCCGGCCACGAGCAACTGCCCGACCAACGCGGCCGGGACCGCCTGCGTCTATGGGACCCCGGAGGCGGGCGCGGCCGCGGCCGCGGCGCTCATCATGTCGGCCCCGCAGTACTCGGGGATCCGCGGCAGCATCGGCAATGGGACGGTGGCGCAGCTGTGGGCGATCGCCACGTCGCCGTTCCACCTCGGAGCGGCGGGCCTGGCGGCTGCTGGCGGCGTCGATCCCTACTACGTGAAGCGGTTCACGCAGCTCGGCTACACTCTCCCCGGCGGCGGGGGTGCTAGTAGTGTCCCACCCCCTGCCGCACCTGCTCCCTCGGGAGGCTCGACCGTGAGCGGACCCACCCTCGCGACGTTCCTCGGGATGGCCGGCTCGACGGTCCTCACCTCGGCCCTGGTGCTGACCGCGGCCGCGAAGTACGCCAAGATCAACGGCGGCAGCTACGGGCCGGCCTACCAGGGCGCCTCGAACAGCATCCAGTCGGCCCTACAGCCGTGGATCGGAACCGAGCTCGGCTCGGTCCCCTTCAACGTCGACGCGAGCGGCCACAACACCGGCGCGCTGGTGGTCCCGGCCCCCGGCCAGTCGCCCAACACCCCGCGCGGCTCGCTCGTCCCCGACATCGGCTCGGCGATCGCCGGCCTCCCGGCGGCCCTGGGCGGCGTGCTCGGCTCGCTCCTGGTCAACGGCGCCGTGCTCGTCGTGGTGCTGGTGCTCGCGTACAAGGGCCTCGAGATCCTGGTCGAGCCGGCCTGATGGCTGCCTACGCGCCCCACGTTGCGCGCGACGCCTTCACGCGCCGCTCGGGCCACGTCGACCCGGAGACCGGCGTCTACACCCCGCGCGGGCGATCGCGCGTCAAGGTCCGGGCCGAGTCGCGGCAATACAGCCTGCGTGAGGTCGACCGCGTCCGCGCCTACCGTCGCCGCTTCCCTCACCCGCCCGGGATCCACCGGGGCAAGCTGCGCGTCCGCGCCTACTACCGGCATCCCGGCGCGCGCGACTGGTTGAAGTCCGAGACGCAGCGCGAATGGATCGCGCACCTCGCCAGCTACTACCACATCTCCCCCGCCCAGGCCCGGCGGATGGAACGCGAGAGCCGGCCGTGACGCTCGCCGATGCCGCCACGCAGCGCGCCGACATGTGGACCGCCCTCCCCCCGCTGGCCCTCTTCGTGCTGCTCGTGCTGATCCTCGCCGTCCTGGTCGCGATCTACCACCAGGGGCGGCGCCCGTGAGCCGCTCGACCGTCACCGGGCACCGGAAACTCGGGGGCTTGACAGGTATGCAACGGTCCTCTATCGTGCGCTTACAAAGCGTAGATAGGAGCGGAGCGCATATGCCGGCCATTCTCATGAGGAACATCCCCGCCTCGGTCCACGCGCGGATCACGCAGGCGCGGCAGATCCGTGGGCTCAGCTTCGACGAGTACTTCGAGAAGCTGCTGGAGCTCCACGAGGCCATGCGTGCCCTCGCCGACTCCGGGGACGAGCGGATCCAGGCCGAGCTCACCCGCCTCGGCCTCCAGACGATCTCCGCGTAATCCCCTAGTACGTAGGTAAGGCTTACGAATGGATACTACCGCTAAGAGAAGTTATGTAACACGGGATCTGTCCCGCCCCGCGGAACGCGCTGAGCGTGGAGACCCTGGAACGGTGCCGGAACGCACCGTTATGTCACGGGTGTCGATCGACGACGTCGAGAAGGCGCAGGCCGCGACCCGGAGGCGCTACGAGGCGTGGGCCGACACCGCACTCAGTCTCGCCGAAGCCGTCGACTTCTATGCCGAGCACGGTCGCGAGATCCATGCCACTTGTGAGGACTGGGTCGCGGACGAGCTCGACCGCTACCGCCGCGCGCGCTCCACGTGGATCGAGGCCAGCGACTACTCGCGCGCGCAGTACGTGGCGCACCGGGACGAGGAGGCGTGACGTGCTGACTTTCCTGTACCTACTCCTGGCGGCCGGGCTGCTCCTGTTCGTCGGCGGTCTGCTCCTGGCCGAGTCCGAGGGATCCGGCCAGACGGTCGGATCGGCGACGGTCGACTGGACCCCGCCCGCCGGCTCCGGCCGCTGGTCGCAGCCGCGCAGCTCGACCGGCTGGGTGGCTGAGAAGTACGCCGGGCGGACCGTCATCGGCAAGCCGCATGACGTGGCGGCCGTCACGAGCCCAGAGGGGCGCCTCGATCCGTCGACCTACTACCGGATGCTGCTCGGCGAGGCGATCGAGGGAGGCTACCGGCCGCCGACGTCGCCGAAGAGCCCCCGACCGTGAGTGACCATCGCTGCACGTGCGACGTGTGCACCTGCTACGCGCGGGTGCCGCGTCGCCTCGAGGTCTGCGCGCTGTGCACCTCCGGGCGTCACGCGACGCCCTCGGCCGTGGCCGCGGCCTACCGCGCGCACCTCCCCCGACCCTACGAGCCGCGCGCCTGCCCGGGCTGCGGGCGCCAGATCTCGGCCGCCCAGGCCGCCACGTGGGGGGTCTGTGGTGACTGCAACGGCTAGCGCGCCACAGATGCCCCAGGACGCGCAACCGGACGGCCTGCCGACCGATCCGGCGCGGGCATCCTCGCAACGCCGCCTGCCCCCGGCCCCGGCTGACGCGCGCCCGGGATTCTGTGCCGAGCATCCGGGGTACGACCTGGTGCCCCCGCGGCGGGCGGGCAGCTCATGGGACACCAGGCGGGCGGCCGTCGTGTGCGCCCATCCCGACCACGACCTGATCGACCGGAACCGCTGCACCTACTGCGGCGGTCCCCTCTACCGCGACTGGCGCCCGGGGGCCATGCCCCGCGGCGATCGGCGGACCTGCAGCTCGACCTGTCGCAACTACCTGTGGCGCTGGTTCCGCGCCAAGGAGGGCCGCTAGATGCTCGCCATCCGGCACGCGGGCCGGCTCTTCGTCGAGACGAGTGCCGGCGCCCCGTGCCCCCTCCCCCACTTCACCCGGGACGGCAGCCCGAAGAACGTGCCCGCCTTCCGGTACCGCGAGTTCACGGTGCCAGCGTCGATCGACAAGGACGTGGTCCCCGGCCTGGTCGCGGTCCCCGGCCTGGTCGCGGTCGCCTGCCGCGCGCACGCGCCCCTCTGGGCCCGCGCGGGCTTGCCGGCGCCCGAGCGGCGCACCAAGGAAGCGAAGGGCCAGTTGTGACGATCTCCCCGCTCTGGATCCCCGCCGGCATCCTCGTGCTCGCGCTCGTGTTCGCGGCCGGCTACTGGTGGGCCTGGCTCGGCTGGCGCTCGGCCGTCTCGGAGGTCGAGTACGACGGTGCCCTCGTGCGCCTGGCGATCGAGCGCCACATGCTGCGCTCGCCCCGGTACCCCCGGCCGCGCCAGCCCATCGGCGAGCTCAAGGATGCAGCCGCCGTGCTCACCGGGCAGGTCGAGAAGCTCGACCAGATGCGCGGCGGTCCGGGCCTCCCCTCGGACTGGTGGAACCCCGACAGCGAGTACGGCCGGCGCCTGCGCGGCGCGGCCCACGAATCCCGCGCGAAGGGTGGGACATAACGTGCCAACCCGGAAGCACGTGCGCACCCGCCGTGCCCACTACCACACGCGCACTGCAACGGCTCGGACTCTGGCCGCGAGATCCGCACGCTCAGGGGGGTTTGCAACGGCAGCGACGTTCCCCTCGGAATCCGCAGACGTTGCGGATCCCGTCGTGCTGGTGACGCTCGACGGCGTTCAGTGGACGCGCGGGGCCCTCGCGACCTACGCGCGCCACGTCCTCATGGATCCCCGGGCCGATCCGTTCACGCGGGCATCCGCGGCCGCCTTCCTGAAGGGAGCACAAGGTGAGTGACCGGCACACGTGGACCACGCGGGACACCGTGGCCCTCCTGCGGACCCTCGAGCACAGTCCCGGGTCGGCTCACGACATCGCCCTGAACATGCGACGTCCCTCGAGCACGATCGGGCGTCAGCTTGGCAACCTCGAGCGCGCGGGGATGGTCGAGCGGCGCGGTCGGAGCTACTACCTGGCCGGGGAGACGCTCCCCTCGAGCCCCCGCAGCGTCCACAGCGCGACCCTCATCCAGACGCAGCCGCGCGACCCGGAGACCGGCCGGCTGCTCCCGCGCGGGCATGAAACGGCCCCCAGGCAGTCAACTCCCGGGGGCCTGGCTCTGCGTTCCCCCAGGGCTGATCAGGCTCCGGGCGGGGCACGGGTTGCACGGGATCCTACTCCGGCACCCGAGCCCCCTGCAATGCAGGGGCTGTCCGACGCGGAGGATGCGGTCCTCGACTTGGGCATCAGGTTCCTGGCCGTGCTGGAACGCTTCGCCGGCGCGCAGGAGACGCGGGCCCTCGCCTACGCGGACTGGATCAAGGGAGCATCGGACAAGGCGGCAGCCGAGACCGAGGCGATCCGCCAGGGCCATCCGGTGGCGCGGTGAGGCGCCCGGGCTCGTGCCGCTGTCTGGCCTGCACCCACTGTCGACGCTGGCACGTGGCCGGCTTCTGCCTGCTCTGCCGGGGAAGGTGTGGCTTCCTGTGAGGTACGCGGACTCCCGGCCGGTTCGCGAGGTGTCGCCGCTCGTCACCTACCTCGCCTGGCCGCTCCGGCCGCCCCTGAGCGTGGGGGATGCCATCGCGCGGTTCGGCGTCGACGCGGTGCCCCAGTACGCCCTTGATGACCCCCTGCACCACGTCTGCACGGTGCACGGCCTGGGGCCCCGGTGGGCGGACCGAGGCTCGCCGATCGACGACGACCATCCGGGCGTGCCCTACGTGCTGGCCGGCTTCGTGGCATGCGGGCACTTCGGCCTGCGCACGCTCGCCGGGGCTCCGGCCTGCCGCATCTGCTACGTCCCCCCCGCCGACCCGCCCGCTCGCCGGAGGAAGTCGTGACGCCTGGCTCTGACCCCGAAGGCTTGGGCGACAAGCTCGACCGGTTGCTCGAGCTCGTCCAGCCGGACCATCTGCGCCAGCCCATCCCGCGCCCGCTCGACACCAGGATCTCGAGCCCGGAGATGCCCACGAGGCGCCCCATAGGCCTGCAGGTGCAGATGCAGGCCTACGTGCCCGGACGGCTCACCGTCCGGATCGTGGCCTGGGGCGGCGTGGTCCTGTGGGAGCGCGATGTCGCCTACGAGGCGGCCGCGGATGAGTAGCCACCGGCGCCACTG
>DAIDTV010000082.1 GCA_027457005.1 Chloroflexota bacterium | reverse complement strand
CCAGTGGGCTGCGGGCTGCTGCCAGGCCCTGGCCCACCCGAGCGCGGTCAGGACGACGAGGCAACCGGACGCAACGCCGAGGGCCAGGGGCAGGTGCAGCAGGAGGCGCAGGGCAAGCGGCACCTCGAGCCAGCCGAGGAACCCGGAGTCGACCAGCCGCGGGATGGCCACCAGCAGGGCGATCGTTCCGAGCGCGAGCAACGCGGTGAGCGTGGCGACGGCGCCGGTGAGGAGGCCCCAGCGTGGGTGGGCTGGGCCGGGCAGCGATCCGGCACCGGAGCGCCGGCGCCGGATCGCGGACACGAGCGCCGCGCCCAGCCACCACAGCGCCCCGAGGGCGGTGATGCCGAGCAGGACCCACTGCCAGGGTGCCGGGCCCCCGCTCAGGCGCACGAGCGCCTGGCCGCGCCAGGTCGCCGGCCGGGTGCGCAAGTCCAGCGTCTCGCCATTCCAGGCCAGGAAGAGCCCGGGCTCGATCTCGGTCAGTCGCAGGCGTTCGAGGGTCCCGTCCTCGTTTGCCTCGAAGTAGGGCTCGCCGCCCTCGACGAAGAAGCGGTCGGGTGCGCCGACCGGATCGATGATCCCCCACCCGCTGACCGAGTAGTCCGCGGCGTAGGTGGCCCAGCGTGCCGCCTCGTCCCCGGAGGGCGTCAGCGCCAGGCCGGCGATGCGCTGCGTCAGATCGGCCGGCGGGAAGAAGTTGCCGGCCTGCTGGACCACCGGCGCGAGCGCCGGCAGGGCGTTCAGCCGCGCCTGGTAGATGCTCCCGGGCTCGTGGACGAGGTCGGTGAGGATGGACAGCGCGAGCGTGCCCTGGAGGGTGTGATCCGACGAGTTCATCAGGACCGCGATCCCGAGCTGCAGCTGGGGCAGCCAGAACAGGTCCGCCACGAAGCCGAAGCCGCCGCCGCCGTGACTGAAGAGGTCGGCATTGTCGCCGGCGTACCAGCCGGTCCGTGCGACGCCGAGCGCATAGCCCCAGCGGGCGCCGGCATCGGGTGCGGGCACGGTGCGTTGCTCCTCGATCAGCGCGGGGTCGAGGACCGTCGTGCCGTCGATGGAGCCATCGTTCAGCTCGAAGCGCAGGAAGCGCGCCAGATCGGTGGCGCTCGTGTACAGCCCGCCGGCCGCCGTCATCGGCACGACCAGCGGGACGCGGGGTGCCGGACTGGCGTGGCCGACCGCGCGGTTGTTGCGGGCTGCGATCTGGCTCCGATCGAACGTGCTGCCCGTCATGCCCAGGGGCGCGAGGAGCAGGTCGTGCATCACGGCCGGAAACGGTTCTCGGTAGACCTGCTCGAGGATGTACCCGGCCAGGTCGATGCCGAGGTTGGAGTAGGCATAGCCGGTGCCGACGGGGAAGCGCAGCCAGGTATCGGAGATGCTGCGCACGTGCGCGTCGAACGTGCCGGGGTCCAGGTCGTCGTTGTTGCCGACGGGCGCCTCCATGGTGAAGCCCGCGGTATGGCTCAGGAGCATGCGCAGGGTGATCTTCCGCTCGGGATGTGCCTCGAAGGCGCTGTGCACGGTGAAGCCGGGCAGGTAGGTGGTGATCGGGACGTCGAGCTTCAGGCGGCCGGCCTGCACCGCCCGCATGACCGCGCTGGCGGTGAACAGCTTCGACATCGACTGGACGCTGAAGATCGTGTCGGGCGTGATCGGGGCCGACCCGTCCGCGTCGACATGGCCGAACCCCTGCGTCCACAGCACCCGGTTGCCATCCACGAGCGCGATGGCGAGCCCGGGGACGTGCTGCTCGGCCATGAGCTGCGGGATGCGCTGCTGGTACGTGGCGATCACCGACGCCGCGGCGTCGGCGGCGCGGGCTGACGAGGGCACGCAGGGCGATGGAAGGAACACGCCCGCCATCGACCCGAGGCACGCGGCGATCACCATGGCCAGGAAGCTGCGCCAGCCTGGGGACGTCCGCACCATTCGACACCTCCCGTGGCGGTGCAGGGCCAAGGAGCGGGCGCATCCGAGCCGCGCCCGAGCGTCACCTAGCCTCCCATCGGCGCGCGCATGGGAGCCAGAGCCATTGGTCAGGCTGGAGCAGGATCAGCAGCGCGGCCATGGCCGAGGGTGGGGCTCGGCGCCGCCGCGCCCGGGCCAAAAGGCCGGCTACGCCAGGAGGCCAAGCTCCCGGCCGCGGGCCACGGCCTCGGTAGCCGCCGAATAGGCCGCGATGCTGGCGCGTCGCGGCGGCGATGCGGCCACGTTGCAGGAGGCGCGCGGCGTGATCGCAAGAAGCGCAACCGGCCGCACCATGGCCAGCGCGGGCAGGCTCCTGATCGAGCCGTTGACTCCGCGCGAGCGGACCGCCCGGAGCCGGCAAGTGCGTGAGCCACTCGTCGGCCCACTGAACGAGCGAGTCGGATGCCGTTGTGGCCACGGGCGGTCACATCGATCTCGCACGTCCACTCGCGTGGCTCTGCTCGACTGGCACTGGACGAGCGGCTCGGGGGCCGGCGCGCCGGACCGCTACGACCTGTCGATCAGCGCGGGCGCCGTGCAAGTGACCCTCGACGAGCACGCGGCCGCCGATGCGGGCACCGCCGCGGCATCCCCTGTGGGCGGGCGCGAGCTTCGGGACGCGTCGCCGGCACGCGAGCTGCTGCTCGAGGGGATCGAGCGTCGACTGGCAGGACGGCACGCATAGCAGCGGCGCGAGAAACTGCCGGCGCATGTAACACTCGGCCGGTCGCACGTGCCAGGTCCTTCGGTCGCCGTCCCTCCCCCTCCCAACCCGCCGCGGCAACTGCGTTGCGTCACCCCGTTCGGCCCTGACATCGCGCGGGGTTCGCTGCCTATGCTCCGGAGCGTGGGGACCTGTCCCGCGTGCGGCGGCCCGACCAGCCCGGCGGCGCCAGTTGCCGTCCGACGCGGCGACCGCCCTGCGACGGCGGTGCTTGGCGTCCTCTAGCCTCGAGGGTCGGATGTCCCCCGACCAGCGCGCGGGAGGGCCGCCGGCCGTCCGAACAGGTAGCCCTGACCGAACTCGACACCGAGCTGCAGCAGCGTCGCGGCCTCGAGGTCCGTCTCGATGCCCTCGGCCACCAGGCGGCAGCCAGCACTCCGGGCGAAGTGGCGCATCGCCACGACGAGCGCCTGCCGGCCGAGGTGGGCATTGACCCGGCGCACGAGGCCCAGGTCGAGCTTCACGAAGTCGGGACTGAGCTCGATGATGTGGCCGAAGTTCGCGACGCCCGCGCCGGCGTCGTCCACCGCGAGCCGGGCGTCCTTGCCGAGCTGCCTCACGGCGTCGCGCACGGCCTCGTAGTCGCCGATCACGTCGTGCTCGGTGATCTCGACGACGATCGGCCGTCCGACCTCGGCCAGGATGTGGCGTATTCGGTCCGACTCGAGCAGGAGCCGGGGCGAGAGGTTGATGTCGAGCCACAGGCCGGCCGGGAGCCTTCGGCTGGCCTCCACGGCGGCCTCGAGGGTCGCGAGTTCGAGCTCGACGCCGCGGCCGACCGACCAGGCGTTCGCGAAGACGACGTCGGGCGGCTGACTAGAGCCGAAGCGCGTCAGGGCCTCGTAGCCGACCGGTTCGCGGGTTCGGAGATCGACGATCGGCTGGAACACCGGGTGGAAGGCTCGGGTGGCGAGTATCCCGTCGAGCTCGCCACGCAGCTCGGCGTGGTGACGGTAGGTGTGCAGGCGCTCCGCGAGGAGCGAGCTCGTCGTCGCCGTGAGGGTGACGACGTCGGGCATCGTCTCGAGCAGCGCGCGGGCGAAGGCCGGGTCGGCCGTCCCGATCCCGAGCACCCCGCCGACGTGGCCGTCGTGGACGATCGGCCCGTACGCGGCCGCGAGGATCCCCTCGCGACCGAGGAGGTTCCCGGCGTCAGACGGCCGATCCGCGTCCCACGCCTCGGCCCACGGTCCCTGCTGCGCGCGCTCGCGCAGGTGCCGGACGCGGTCCGCTTCGAGGTGGTCGTTCGTGCCGAGGAGCCCGGACGCCGAGGGTGGCAGCGCCCCGAGCGGAAGTGCCGCGCCGACGAGCTCCGCCTCCGACTCGCCCACGAATGCCTCGACCACCGCACCATCCACTCCCGGCAGGGTGACGAGCTCCTCGCAGATGCGCTGCGACGCCTCGTGCAGGGAGGCTCCGGCACTGATGCTCGTGAGGGTCTCGACGAGGACGGCGCGGACCTGGGCTTCGTGCGCCACCTGATCCTCGGCGGCGCGGAGGGCCGTGACGTCGCGGCACCACGCGACGTAGCTCGCCACCGACCCGTCGGCGCCACGGACGGCCGAGATGCTCGTGAGGATGCGGCGCCTCGAGCCGTCAGAGCCCGGGACTTCCGTCTCGCCGAGCCAGCCCTCCTCGGACGCCCCCTCAGCGAGCTGCGCCACCGCGGCGGCACCGATGACCCGGGCGGCGACCGTGGCGGCTGGGTGCCCGACGAGGTGCTCCCGCGGCGCACCGAGGAGGGTCGCGAACGACCCGTTGAGGTAGACGATCGTGCCGTCGGCACTCGTGATGGCGACCCCGTCAGGCGTCCGGTCGATGCCGCCCAGGAGCCGCTCGAGGTCGGTCCGCGACCGCTCGCGCTCGGTGACGTCCCGCCAGATCGTGAGCACTCGATCCCCGAACCGCACGGCCTGGATGTCGAAGGAACCGGCGATCCTGCGCCGTCCCCACGTCGAGGCCGCGAGTGGGAGCGCGTCGAAGACCAGCGGATCGCCGGTGAGGGCAACCCCGCGGAACGCGTCCAGGAGGCCCACCTCGGTAAGCATCGGGAAGAGCTGCAGGGAGGGCCTCCCGATCGCCTCGTCGGCTCGCAGGCCGGACCACTCGGAAGCCGCGCGGTTCAGGAACTCGATCTCGAAGTCCGTGATCTCCCCGCGTTCGTCGCGCAGGGCACGGGTGATCGCGAACGGGTCGAGCATGGCGTCGAGCGAGCCCCGCAGGAGGACCTCGAAGTCCTCCGCCCGCTGCCGGGCCCGGCGCTCCTCCGACATGTCGCGTATGAACAGCACGACGCCGTAGGTGGTCGGGCTCGCGAGCAGGTGCAGCCATTGTCCGGTCGGCGGGAAGTACTCCTCCGCCTCGACCACGTGCCCGGCCTCGACCTCCGGGATCGGGGGGTCGAACCGCGTGCCGACGACGGCGGGGTAGAGGTCGCGCAGCTCGTGGCCGCGTGCCTCCTCCAGCGTCACGCCCGCGAGCGCAAGGGCAGCGGGGTTCGCGTAGGCGACCCGGTGGTCCCTGTCGAACAGGACGAAGCCGAGGGACGTCCCCTCGAACAACTCGACGGCCGTGTCGAGGAACGCGACCCGGCCCGCCGCGCCGGGGCTGACCGCACGCTTCTCCCTACGGTCTGGGCTGGGGTTCGTCATTGGACGCCTGGCTCCAGGGCAGCTCAGAACGGATAGGGACCCGCGCGCCCAGCGGCAACGGCGACGGCCAGCACGAGAGAGACGACCGGCAGGACGAAGGCGCTCACCGGCTCATGACGCCGGGCCTGCACGGCCAGCACCACGACCATGAGCGCCGCCAGGCACGCCGCGGCCAGCGCGACCAGTCCGCTCGCGATGCCGGTGACGGCCGGGGCGATGAGCCCGACGGCGCCAAGGACCTCCAGCGAGCCGAGCACCCGGATGCGCCGGCCGTCGACGCCCCTGGCCCAGGCGCGCCTCGCGCGCAACTGCGCGATCGGGCTCGCGAGCTTCTCGATGCCCGCGACCAGCACGACCAGCGCGAGGATCGCCGCGGCCATCCAGAGCAGCGTGTTCATTCGTTACTCCCCATTGGCCCGGGTGGGCCTTGCCGACCGACCGGCTGGGGTCGGCCGCGTTCGTGTTGTCGAGCATCACGATCCGCGCGCCCCGGATGACCCGGCATCCTCCGATCCGGCTGATTCGGGCTGGTCGGCCGAGTGCGGCGGTGGGACGATGCCGCATGTGGGGCGTCCGCGCACCACCGCCTCACGATCGATCCAGTGGCCGATGGCGAGCGGGCGATCCGCGCCCGCCGTCGCGTCGGCCTTCGCCCCGTCGGCGTGATGCGCCAGTACGAGCGCGGGGCAGACGGCAAGGGGACGTGCTCGCGACGGTCGTGGCATGATGCCCTCCCCGTGGGCTGCGCCAGAGGAGACCCGGCAATGACCGATGTGACGATCGCGACGCCGCACGGGCAGATGCCGGCCTACGTGGCAGGCCCTCCCGGCGCCGGACCCTGGCCGGGCGTCGTGGTCATCCATGACGCGGGCGGCATGAGCAGGGACCTGCGCCGCCAGGCGGACTGGCTGGCCGGGGCAGGCTATCTCGCCGCCGCGCCCGATCTCTTCTACTGGGGCGGCACGGTGCGCTGCCTGTGGACCGTCTTCGCCAACATTCGCGCCGGCACGGGCCGCCTGTTCGACGAGGTCGAGGCGACACGGGCCTGGCTGGCGGGACAGCCCGGCTGCAGCGGGCGGATCGGGGTCATCGGCTTCTGCATGGGCGGCGGCTTCGCCCTGGCCCTGGCACCGGGGCACGGCTTCGAGGCCGCCAGCGTCAACTACGGCACGCTGCCGGGGGATCCGGCGCGCGTGCTCGCCGCTGCGTGCCCGATCGTGGCCAGCTACGGGGCCAAGGATGGCTCGCTGCGGGGAGCCGCCGCCCGACTCGACCACCTCCTCGACGCGTTGGGCATCGACCACGACGTCAAGGAGTACCCGGCGGCGGGACACGGCTTCCTCAACGACCATCGCGACGAGCCGATCCCGCCCCTGTTCGCGCTCATGGCCCGCTTCATCGGCGGCGCCACCTATGACGAGCCCTCCGCGGCGGACGCGCGCGGGCGCATCGAGGCCTTCTTCGAGCGCCACCTGAAGGCTGCTGACTGACGCACGGCCGGGCCGGCAAACGGCGCCAGTGCCCGTGAGCGGAGGCGGCTCGAATCGGCGAACAGGCTCGGCACGCGCGGCAGTCGGAATGGCAATGGGGCCTGGGGCGCGTCCACGGAGGCGCCGGCGGCAGCGGGGACCTTGGG